>CAURRB010000129.1:0-2536 GCA_963527085.1 Streptococcus oralis | reverse complement strand
AGCATATCTTGATAATCTTTCTCAGACTGGCGAACCCAATCATCAAAGGTCGTCGAGGTTTCCACACAGAGTTTCATCCCATCACGGCTAGAGATTGGTTTTTTCTTATCCTCTAGCACCAACATAATCATAGCTAGTTTCAAGTCTGTCTCTACAGGGTAAATTTCCCCGCTATCCTTATCCCAGGCCCCTAGTGGTCCATAAAAACTCCGAGAAGAAGAGCCTGAGGCAAACTTAGCCTCCTGCGCCAACTGGCTCCGATTCAAACCAAGCTGAAAATAAGCATTGCAAGCCTTGACCAAGGCGGACAAACCACTCGAACTAGAGGACAAGCCCGCTGCAGTAGGCATGTTGTTTTGGGTATCGATACAGACAAAGCCTTCCCCAGCTGGACGGTAACGGTCAATGATTTTGCTCATTTTGGCATGCTCAGCTTCATTTTGTAGCTGACCATTGATATAAAAGGCATCAGCCGTCGCATCCATTGGCAGAGGCGACAAGGTCGTCTCCGTATACATGTTTTCCAAAGTCAGAGAGATGCTGCTAGTAGCAGGAACCATCTCTTTTTCTTTTTTCTTTCCCCAATATTTGATAATAGCAATATTTGCGTAGGAACGTACTGTTACAGGCTTTCGATCCATGTCTGAACAGCTCCTTTCTCTTCTATTCGTTTTGCTAGTTCTTGTGCTTGACCTAGATTGGCTACCAAGGCGATAATACAGCCTCCTAGTCCACCACCACTCATCTTGGCACCTAGAGCACCATGGCTCAGAGCCGTTTCAACGAGGGAGTCTGCCTCAGGGCTGCTGACACCAATTTCTTTTAAATGTAAATGCGCTTGACTGAGGATTTGTCCCAATCCTTCAGCATCTTTTCGTCTAATCGCATCTTCTGCTTGCTGGGTCAATTCTCCCAAGGCATGCAAAAACGGTAGGGCATCCTTGCCCTTACTTTGAACTACTTGGATAGCTTCACGAGTGTGACCATACACGCCTGTATCTGCAATGACTAAATAGGCGGATAGATCCATCTCAAGCTCTGTAAATCCAACGTTTTTAATAAAGCGAATAGGCTGGTCGCTGAGACAGGTCTTAGCATCCAAACCACTTGGATTCATATGGGCAATCATCTCAGCCCGATTGACCAAGATTTCTAGCACATCGTGAGGCAGGTCGGCTTGATAGTAGTCAAATACCGCACGAATGGCCGCTATGCTGATAGCCGCTGACGAACCCATCCCCCGTTTTTCAGGGATAGCCGAGTCAATCACACAGCGAATGCAAGCTTCTTTGATATCCAAATACTCCAGCGAGGCATACACCGCCATGGACAAGGTATCCTCCTCATAAAGACGCCATGGACTTTCAGCAGGGACCACCTTACAAGTCACCTCCACCTCCAAAAGAGGCAGGGAAATGGCAGGATAACCGTAAACGACAGCGTGCTCTCCTATTAAAATAATCTTACTATGTGCCTGACCGACACCAACTTTTTTTGTCATGTTTTCCTTTAACCAGACGAAAAGACCGTCTCACTTTTCATACAAGTATTTATTCTTTCCTATCTATTTTATTATATTTTCACAAAAAAAGCGATTGTTTCCTTCACAATCGCCTCTTTCATTATTGGATCCATTCGCCATTATAGTTGACCGAATAGCCTTCTACGGTCGTATTCACTGCTAAAGCACCGGAGCTATAAGCATAGTACCATTTACCATTGACTTGGAACCAGCCTGTCTTCATATCGCCATTACTTGCATGTAGATAATACCAAGTCGAACCTTCCTGATACCAGCCAGTCGCCATGGCTCCTGATGAACGGAGGTAGTACCAACTGTTGCCAACATAAGCCCAACCTGTCTTCATATCACCATTTTGAGCATCTAGATAATACCAAGATGAACCTACCTGATACCAGCCAGTCGCCATTGCTCCTGATGAACGGAGATAGTACCACTTATTGCCAAGTTGCTGCCAACCAGTTTGCATTGCAGCGGTTGTTGGATCTAGATAGTACCAAGTCGAATCATCGTTTATCCAGCCACGCGTTAGTTCTCCAACCTTTAAACTGTTGATACGGGATTCGAATCCGCCATTTTTTTGTAAATAGTACCATTGCCCGTCGTCATATACCCAACCAGTTTTTAAAGTGTGATAGCTACGCTGATCTTCAAAATAATAGACTCGTTTCTCTGCTGGGCTATCATATTGTTCACCATGATACTTATCGATATTTGTATCAGTTTTCGCTTCTAAAACTTGCTTGCCAACAAACTCTTGTAGTACGCCATCTTGATTAAAGTAGTACCATCTTGACATTGGCATATATTCTAATCTTAAACCATTTGGGTAAGGACCAATTGTACTACCTTTGTCTGGCATGGGAATATATTGCCAGCCGACAACCATTTCTCCTGATACATGATCAAAATAATAGGTCTTGCCATCAATCACTCGCCAGGCCTTTTCTTTTATCTCACCCTTCTTGTAGTAGGTTCTACCATTTTCTTGGACAAATTGCCAGCCTTCTGAAT
>CAURRB010000128.1:0-2587 GCA_963527085.1 Streptococcus oralis | reverse complement strand
CTTTAACCAAGCGTTCGCTCATGATAACGGCATCCTCGAAGTTGTAACCTTCCCATGTCATGTAGGCAACGATTGGGTTTTGTCCAAGCGCCATTTCCCCTTTTTCCATAGAAGGTCCGTCAGCGATAAAGTCGCCTTTTTCAACGACATCGCCAACTTTAACGAGAGTGCGTTGGTTGTAGGCAGTACCTGAGTTTGAACGACGGAATTTTTGGATGTGGTAAACATCTAGCGAACCATCTTCACGGCGAACTTCTACCTTGTCAGCATCTGCATATGTAACTTTACCATCATACTGAGCAATAACAGCAGCACCAGAGTCATGAGCTGCTTGGTATTCCATACCAGTACCAACGTAAGGTGCTTTTGGATCAATCAAAGGCACAGCCTGACGTTGCATGTTGGCACCCATGAGGGCACGGTTGGAGTCATCGTTTTCCAAGAAAGGAATACATGCTGTCGCAACGGCAACTACCTGTTTTGGTGAAACGTCCATGTAGTCAACAACATTAGCTGGATACTCTTGGTTGACCCCTTGGTGACGTCCCATGACAACTTTCTCAGCAAAAGTACCATCTTCGTTGAGGCGAGAGTTAGCCTGCGCTACAGTAAATTCATCTTCTTCATCGGCTGTCAACCAAACGATTTCGTTGGTGACTACACCTGTTTCACGGTCAACCTTACGGTATGGTGTTTGAACAAATCCATACTTGTTCAAGTGCCCGTAAGATGACAAGTTATTGATCAAACCGATGTTAGGTCCTTCAGGTGTCTCGATTGGACACATACGACCATAGTGAGTGTAATGCACGTCACGTACTTCATATCCAGCACGGTCACGTGTCAAACCACCAGGTCCTAAGGCTGACAAACGGCGTTTGTGAGACAACTCAGAAAGCGGGTTGTGTTGGTCCATGAACTGTGACAACTGTGATGAACCAAAGAATTCTTTAACCGCAGCTGTTACAGGACGGATGTTGATGATTTGTTGTGGTGTTAAAACTTCATTGTCCTGAACAGACATACGTTCACGGACATTACGTTCCATACGAGAAAGTCCAAGACGTACTTGGTTGGCAAGCAATTCACCAACTGCACGGATACGACGGTTCCCAAGGTGGTCGATATCATCCACACGTCCGATACCTTCAGCCAAGTTGAGGAAGTAGCTCATCTCTGCAAGGATATCCGCAGGAGTTACAACACGAACCTTGTCGTCTGGATTGGCATTTCCGATGATGGTTACAACACGGTCTGGATCCGTTGGGGCAACAACCTTGAATTTTTGAAGCACAACTGGTTCTGTCAGAACAGCTGCATCGTTTGGAATATAAACAATCTTGTTCAAGTCGCCATCCAAGTGACTCTCGATACTTTCAATCACGCTACGAGTCATAACGGTACCAGCTTCTACCAAGATTTCACCAGTTTCAGGGTCTACCAATGGCTCCGCAATGGTTTGGTTGAGCAAGCGTGTTTTAACGTTGAGTTTTTTATTGATCTTGTAACGACCAACGGCTGCTAAGTCATAGCGACGTGGGTCGAAGAAACGTGCCACAAGCAAGCTACGTGAGCTTTCAGCAGTCTTAGGCTCACCTGGACGAAGGCGTTCGTAGATTTCTTTCAAGGCTTCGTCTGTACGAGAGTCCATTGGATTCTTGTGGATATCTTTTTCAACGGTGTTGCGAACCAATTCGCTATCACCAAAGATATCAAAGATTTCATCATCACCTGAGAAACCAAGCGCACGAACCAAGGTCGTAAATGGAATCTTACGAGTACGGTCGATACGAGTGTAAGCGATGTCTTTTGAGTCGCTTTCAAGTTCCAACCAAGCTCCACGGTTAGGGATAACAGTTGAACCGTAGCCCACTTTACCGTTCTTGTCTACTTTGTCATTAAAGTAAACACCTGGTGAGCGGACCAACTGAGAAACGATAATACGTTCACCACCATTGATGATGAAAGTACCCATTTCGGTCATGATTGGGAAATCACCAAAGAAGACTTCTTGGGTCTTGATTTCGCCTGTTTCTTTATTAATCAAGCGGAAGGTTACAAAAATTGGTGCTGAGTAGCTAGCATCGTGGATACGAGCTTCTTCTAGCGTGTATTTTGGTTCCTTGATTTCATAGCCAACAAATTCCAACTCCATTGTGTCTGTGAAGTTTGAAATTGGCAATACATCTTCAAATACTTCCTTCAGACCGTGATCTAGGAAATCTTTGAATGAATCCGTTTGAATTTCAATCAAATTTGGTAAGTCAAGAACTTCTTTGATTCTTGAAAAACTACGACGGGTACGATGTTTCCCGTATTGAACGTCATGTCCTGCCAAGATGATTCTCCTTTGTAAATAAATTCCAAGCCTTGTCAATCAGGCTTTTCTAATCGTCATATGGTTTTAAAAACCCCTATCACCGTGTCCCTTTGACGAATTTTCAGAATCTTTAAATCTTTGTTACAAGCACTCAAAAACCTGAAAAAAAGCACAAAAAGAGCAGCTAAATCTGACTTTTTCAGAAGATTTAACTGCTGTGAGCCTTGTCTGGACAATATTTCAGACAAAACCTACGACAAATGATTA
>CAURRB010000127.1:0-2593 GCA_963527085.1 Streptococcus oralis | reverse complement strand
AGCCCCATCTTGCCCCATTGTTCCTTGATAGTAGTGGCATATTCGTCTTTCCATTCCCAGACTTTATCTAGGAATTTTTCACGACCGAGGTCATAGCGGCTAATACCCTCACCGCGCAAGCGCTCCTCAACCTTAGCCTGAGTGGCAATCCCCGCATGGTCCATCCCTGGAAGCCAAAGGGTATCAAAACCTTGCATCCGTTTTTGGCGGATGATGATATCTTGCAAAGTTGTATCCCAAGCGTGACCAAGGTGGAGTTTACCAGTTACGTTTGGTGGTGGAATCACGATTGAATAAGGCTTAGCCTTTTGATCGCCTGAAGGCTTGAAAACATCAGCATCAAGCCATTTTTGGTAACGACCAGCCTCAACCTCGGCTGGATTGTATTTAGGTGAAAGTTCTTTAGACATGTGTTTGTCCTTTCTCTATTGTATTCATTTTATTTTGAATCTGCTTGGCAACTTCTTCTGCAGACAGATTCGTATTATTTATTTTAAGGTAGTGGTACAACTCATTCGGTTGATGTTGGGAATTTAATTGAAGGGTTTCAGCTGTCTCTAAAATTTCTCTTTCAGATACCTCAATATGCCGTTTTAAGGGTTTGTGCTTTAATCGATTCTCCGTTCGATTTCGATGTAAGCGCTCCTCAAGTGTCGTTTCCAACTCAACAAACAGAATCTCTTGATGATAATCATCCAACAAATCCTGAATTTGCTTCAAATACAGCAGCTGGTACTGATTTGAAAAATCAATTACGTCTGTTAAAATCACAGATCGCTGATTCCTAGCACTTGCTCCAAGGAAAGAAAAGGTAATTCCACGAACAAATTCCCACATTTCCTCTGTATAGTCCTGATAGATTTCTAGTGCAAAATCGATGGCTTGATGGTTATAAAAGAGGGTAGCATTCGTCAGTCGAGATAACTCTTGACCAATCGTCATTTTCCCAGAAGCTGGAGCCCCAATGATGAAAAGATGCATCAAATCACCTCCCACTCACTCCTCAGCAAGCCATATATCAAACTGTCACAGCGATTCCCTTGAGCATCTTTGCGGTCTCTTATGCGAGCTTCTAAGGTGAAACCAAGTTTCTCTGCAACTCGTTGACTTTGATGGTTATACCCAAAGCAAGTCAGTTCAATCTTGTGAAGACCAAGTTCTTTAAAAGCTAGGTCAATCAAGGCACGTGCCGCCTCTGGAACATAACCTAGACCCCAATAGTCCGGGTGTAAGGTATAGCCAATCTCAAGCACATCATCCTCCTGACGACGAGGGAAATCAACAGAGCCGATGATAGTATCGGTCCCTTTGACCACGATTCCATAGCCCGCTGGGAGATTATTCTTTTCATTGCGCTCGGGCAGAATATGCTCTAGATAATAAATCTCATCTTCCAAGCTCTTGACGGGCGGAAAGCCTGCTGGGTAGGAAACTTCTGGCCTACTGGCATAGTCAAAGATATCCACAACATCAGTCACGGTACGGACTCGCAAGACCAGACGCTCGGTCTCTATTCGTTCTGGTAACTTAGCTCTTGTCATCTTCCTCCCTCGCTTTCTACAAAAAATCGCCCCTGCCATCTACATGACAGGGACGAATGTGTTTATCCGCGGTACCACCCAATTTCGGGCAGAGCCCGCAACTCTCGTCTTTATAATAAAAAGACAAAATTATTTCATTTTTTATCCATCAGCAACCAGTTTTGACACATTTGTGGACTTCTCAGCACCGCCACTTTCTGTAAAATGTGGGATTCAAAACACCTCTGATGGCTTTATTGTAGCAAGTTTTTGACGGAAATGCAAGGCACAAGAAAAATTACTTGAAGCTGATTCCGTGTTCTTTTAATTTCTTAATCGTAGCTGGGCCGATTCCTTTCAAGGCAAGGAGTTCTTTTTCAGTCCAGTTTTTGAAGTCAGCAGCTGACTTGATGCCTTCATCATAGAAAGTCTTAGCGCGATCTACTGAGAGGCCACCCAAAGTAGCTGCGAAATCCTCTACTGAACTGGCCACTTTTTGAGCTTGTTCCTTGGTCGCTTCTACTGCTTGTTCCACTTTTTTAGAGACAACTTTTCCTGCTTGGCTGGCAGATTTTTCTGCATGTTTCACGACTTTTTTGGTCTCTTCGACAACTTTGGTCACTGTAGTTGAAAAGGCACCTGAACGACGAAGGCTATTTCGCAATTGTTTTTTACGTTGGAGTTTCTTTGACATGATAAAATCCTTTCAATAAAAAATCCCTGCTCTGACAAGGATTTAATAAAGATATTCTATCAAGATTTTGTCAAAAAATCAAGAAAGTATCTGAATTTTAATAGTTTCTCTCGCCAAACAATCCTTCTGGCAAATCATGAAATCCCTTGCCCGCCTTGAAATTTTCAAACTTACCAAGCAAGAACTGGTAGGCATCCAAACGGCTCTCGTAGCGAATCATGGCATCTTTGGCACGCTCGTCTTGGTCTTCTTCGTAGACTTTTTGACTTTCCTTGTGCGCCATGTCGTTGATCATGATCTGGGTATTGACCCAGGCTTCAAATTCCTTCATAAATTCCTGTTCGTAACTCATTGATTCTCCTTATTCTAATCCACGGAA
>CAURRB010000126.1:0-2603 GCA_963527085.1 Streptococcus oralis | reverse complement strand
TCTTCTCGAATATCCCATGAAGACACTGGCTTATCACGGTAGAGTTCAATGCCATTTCCTTCCAAATCCTCTAGATAAAGGGCCTCGCTGTATCCATGATCTGCACCCCCGACCAGAGGAATGCGTAAATCACTTAGGTGTTTTAAGACATCTGCCAAGGATTTTCGTGTTGGCAACAAAATCGCCAAATGATAGAGCCCATAATACTCCCTTACTTCACCAGCCTTTTCTGCCTGAATCAAGTGAACCAAGGATTTTCGACCAAGTCCCAAAATCGCTTCTGTCTCCGTTTGCGATAAAATCTCCAAGCCAATAATCTGATGATAAAAAGCCGTTTGACTCGTCAAATCCTTGACATTTAAAACCGCCTCTGCTAGGTAAATGTGGCTTTGGTATGCGTAAGTCATAAGGTTTCTCCTTTTTGTTGTAACTTCATCGATTACATCAATTATACACTATTGAGATAAAATGTCAACGAAGACAACTCAAAAGAGCTGGAAACCAGCTCTTCTTTTTATTTTACAACAAGCTCGTAGCGAGTTTTGCTGGTAAAAGTTTCCCCTGCTTTGAGAATGACTTGGTCTTTGAGGTCACTGTGAATGGCATCTGGTAAAGCTTGCGCTTCAAGGGCAATCCCATTGTGCTGCACCATTGGCTGACCAGCTATGATGACACTCTCATCCACAAAGTTTGCTGTGTAGACCACAAAGCAAGGGGCCTCTGTCTTGAAAAGCAGGAAACGACCTGAGTTTTGGTCATAAAGGAAACCAGCATTGTCATGACCTGCAGGAAGAGCAAATGGGTGATCCAAACCAGATACCAACTGGATTTGCTCATCTTCCTCTGCAAAGATGTCCTTCAACAAAGCTCCATTGTAGAGATGTTTCACCACATCACGATTGGCATCTGGAGTCTTAGCTGGAACACCGTCAGGAGCGATTGGGTAAATGCCCTCCGTGTTTAGTTGGAAGACATGGCGGTCAACTGTCTGCGTGAAATCACCAGACAAGTTGAAGTAGCTATGATTAGTTGGATTGACCAGCGTATCCTGATCGGTCGTCACCTTATAGCTGACTTCGTAGGCACCAGTTTCTTCCAAGTGGTAGCTAATCCAAATCTTGAGATTACCAGGGAATCCTCCTGTCCCGTCTGTACGCTCGGTGTAGAGAGTCAAGCCATGGTCGCTCACCTCGACCAATTCAAACAAGCTGGAATCCCAACCTGTTGAACCACTGTGGTTACAGTTGCTAGCATTGTTGACTTCAAGGTCATAGGTCTTGCCATTGAGCTCAAATGTCGCACCAGCGATACGGCCTGCTACTGGTCCCACACTCGCTCCATGCTTGGGACTATTGCCCACATAGCTAGCAAAATCATCAAATCCTAGGATAACATTGGCAAAATTTCCAGCCTTATCAGGTGTGACATAGCGCAAGATGGTCGCACCATAGGTCATTATTTCTAGTTGGTAGCCACTGTCAGTCTCAAAGCGATAGGCCAAGACATCCTTGCCCTCATGATTTCCAAATACACGTTCTGTGTATGCTTTCATTCTTCTCTCCTTTGATCCATTTCTCTTAAGTAAACAAACCATAGAGAGTGTATGCACCATCTATGGTTGTAGTTTTTATTTTCAGAATCCTTTGTCAGAAAACCTTAAGTATCTTCTTAACAAAAGGGGATTCTTCTATACTTGTTTTATGCTTCCACTCGTTCAGTCCATGACGTCGCTGTGGTTTGAAGAACTTTGTTGAGTTCGTCAATGTTCTCAAATCCAGTTGTACGCAACCACTCACGAGCTGCTGCTTCACCATCTTTGATGTAAGCTTCAACTGATCCAGCCCATGTAGCACGGCCACAAAGAACTCCGTTGAAGTTTGCGCCTGATTCGTGGGCAAAGACAAGTGTTTCTTGGAAGAGTTTAGCTGATACTCCCGCACTCAAGTAGATGTATGGAAGATTTGTTGCTTCGTCTTGTGCTTTGAAGAAGGCTGCTGCTTCTTCACGTGTATGAACGATTTCACCATCACCAAATCCTTCAACGTATTTGACGTTGACTGGAACTTCTACTTTCAAGACATCGATGTTGAAGCGTGGGTCTGAGAAGACCTTCATAGCACCAATAACCTTGTGTGGCTTCACTTTTGCGTATTCTGCAGAACCTGCGTCAGCGATTTTTTCATCGTAAGCCAAGATTTCAAGGAAGAATGGAATGTCTTCTGCCACACACTCTGAACCGATGCGTTCGATGTAGGCTTGTTTTTCTTGGTTGAGTTCGTCAGAGCTATCTACGTCATAGTAAAGCAAGAATTTGACTGCATCTGCGCCTTGTTCTTTGATGCGTTTGGCAGACCAAACATCCAAACAGTCAGGCAAGCGTTTGGTGCTTGTTGTGTCGTAGCCTGTTTTCTCATAAGCAAGGAGAAGACCAGCATTTGGAGCAAGCGCTTTTGTAGCTGGAAGTCCATACTCTGGGTCTAGAAGCATAGAGGATGCGTATTTTGTCAATTCATCTGCAACCAAGACTTTAAGTTCTTCCATTTGAGCAACTGTTGGCTCTTCTGTTTGGTATTGAGCCATGAGGCGTTTCAAAGCACCACGTT
>CAURRB010000125.1:0-2621 GCA_963527085.1 Streptococcus oralis | reverse complement strand
TAACTTTGGGCTTCAGATAGAACTGTTGTTCCCTCCGAATCATTCGTCGTACGAACATAAGACTGATCGCCTTTTGTAACAAGGAACTGTTGGCTCCATTGGCTGTAAATTCGATTACGCATCTCGATTTTAGTCCTTCCTCTTGCTAAAAACAAGGCTAAACAAAAGATAGAAAGGATGAGCACAAACCAGACATATTTTAATTTATTCGTTTTCATAAATCCTCCTATCCTGCAAATCGCTTAGTTTTAACCCACTTGGTTTCTTTTCGTCGGAGTACTTTATCCAGCACTATTGAAGAAATGGAATCAACGGATACAACGATAAACATCTGTGCGTAAGAGAAATATGCTGCCAAGGCTAACCAGATTTGTTTTGTCGTCGCTTGTCCAAATTGACTTGCCAATGCTGTCATAATTTGCATCAAATAGAGACCAATCATGAGTATCCAGTTAAAAAGCATGAGCTGTGCAATGTAGATATTGTCCGCATCAAAAGCAAATGGAACCCTGACATCTGGGAAGAAAAGATTAAGGCAGATTGCTAGCACATTCGCTAGGAAAATCAAATCCGATAGAACAATGGCAAAGTTAAACCAAAAGAAAACACACGAATAGTTAAAAACTTCTAATTTAACACGCCAGTTTGCTCTGCCAAATAAATGCTTAAAGTTCGAGAGAACAACTTCGTAATTTCCTTTTGCCCAGCGTTTCCGTTGCATATAGTAACTCTTTAAGGTCTCAGGTTCTTGTTGGAAAGCCTCTGAATTATAGGCAAGGGCAATCAATTTACCACTCTGCATGATTTTGAAGGAAATATCGGTATCCTCGGTTAAGGCACCATTTTTCCAACCACCGATACTCTTTACAAAGTCGGTTTGAATGATAAAGTTGGTTCCTGGAATACGCCCAATTTTAAAGAGATGCCACATTCCAACGTGGTGCACGCGCTGAGTAACAACGATTTCTTGGTTGATACAACGAGTCAAGAAATTTTGATTAGCATTTCGAGTCTTGTTGCGACCGAAAGATGCCACGTGACGTTCTGGGTCCTTCATCACTTCTTTGACAAGGAAATAAAGGGCATTTTTTTCAGGCATGGCATCTGCATCATAAACACAGATGTATTCACCTGTTGCCATCTCCAAAGCATCGTTTAGAACACCCGCTTTTCCTCCCGTACCAGTACGGTCGATAATAGTCAGATTTCTTTCTGCATATTCAGGCATGGCTTGTACAGACAAACATTCTGCATAGGTATTGTCCGAACAGTTATCCGCAAACAAGAGCAACTCCACACGGTCGTGAGGATAATTCATGTCCAAGATAGCTTTTGCCGTTTGGGCAATAACCACATCCTCATTATGAGCAGGAACAACAATGGTAACCTTAGGATAATAAGGTAGTGGCGAGGTATCCACACGAAAATCACTGTGTTTAAACCAAAAGTGTACTGCCGAAAAGAGAATTACCAAGCCCCAAGCTAGAGAAATCCAAATTGTAAGCAAGGTAAAAATCATTAACATTTGACTAATCATGATTCACCGCCTTAAAATTTTTGTTCACTCGATGGTAAAGAATATTGTATGCAATAAATAGTATGATAAAACAAATGCCAAAGGCGAGACTGAGTCCCAAAGCAATACCAAAAAATAGTTCGGTTAAAGTCATGTTTCCCTCCTAATATTCTACAATTACATCTGTCTCTAGTTGACGTTTGAGATGACTGGCTACATCTGCGTAGTCTTGGTATTTATCTTTATTATCAGAGTTAATCACCAAATAGCCTGTTTGGAACTGAATTTCTTGATTACCTTCTTCTCCATGAAAAACTAAACTGCTTAGTTTCTCCTGCAAACCATTCAAATAAAGTTCCTTCAAAGAATGTTGGTTACTACTCGATAGAACAAGAAAATTACCATCCGAAACGTAATAGAGCTTATCATTGTAACTCAATTCCTGAGCAATTACCTCTTGAATACGACTGAGCATCTGGTTATGTTCTTTCGGTTTAATCTGGAAGAACAAATCTTCATGTGCCCAATGAATCAATAGAGATTGTACCGTCAGATCACTTTGTTCAGTTACCATAGCTTGGTAATCTGCTCGAGCTTCGTCTTCCTGTTCTTGGACCTTTGAGGTCACCTTGAAGAAATAATAACGAACTTTAAGTAGAATCCCAATCAAAAGAGGAAAACTGATTAATAAGAAGACCAGTTGAATGATTGGGATATAAACCACACCCGCAACCAAAACGATAAGTCCAAAACCAAATGCTAAGATAAGGGTCCAAGTAAGCAAAAGGTCAGATAATACCAACACTGCAAACAAGGCTAAAGCTAAAAACAAGATTTGTTCTAAAATGATTGCTCGAGCGTACAAAAAACAAAGCACCAAAAGAATGACCTCACAAGCAAGCAAAGCCATAAGCCAGTTTTTAAATTGACTCCAATTTTTCATTTTATCTTATTCCCCCCCTTTGAATTCAGATATAGAAGTCGCTGCCCCAAAGTACTGTTGAATGGATTGTACGATTCGTTCAGAGGCTCTTCCATCTCCATAAGGATTTGGTGCCTGAGACATTTGTCTATAAAGAGTTTCATCTGTTAAGAGTGCTGCCAT
>CAURRB010000124.1:0-2666 GCA_963527085.1 Streptococcus oralis | reverse complement strand
TAGAAAAACTGATCCGCTTTAATATAATTAGGCATAATGATAACCTCCTTGATAGATTGATTCTAGAATTTATTATGTCAATTACATTATAAACCTTTCTTTTTCATTTGTAAATGGTATAGACCTATTTTCTAGAGATATTTTAAAAGAGCTGGATTTCTCCAACTCTTTAATTTTATTTTGATTTTACAGGCAGTTCTTGAGCAGCCTTAACAGCAGCTGCAATCGTCTCTGCGTAAAGTTTAGCACCTTCTTCAATCATGTTGCTATCATTTCCAAAGTGGACTTGGTCGGTTCCAGCCCAGATTTCAGGATGTTCCTTAGCAACCTTATTCCAGTCAGCGATGCTCACGTAAGGATTCTTTTCAGCTAATTCCCGTGCATAAGCCGCATACTGCTCCACTGATGTGTAAGTGTCCTTGCTCTTGTCTCCCTCATAAGGTGTCACCAGTATCAGATGGTGTCCTTTCGGTAGATTGTTCACGATGCTGTCCAAATCATTCTTGTAACCTTCAGGATTGTTGACTCCCGTTGCAATGACAACTGTTTTTAGCAGCGCCTTGTTCTGACTGTTATTGAGCATGATGTCATTGGCTTGCTTGGTCGTTCGACTAACCTGGGCATTGATATTTGCTTCAGGAAGTGCCTCTTGTAAGGCTGTATTGGCACGCAAGGCTACCGAATCTCCTATTAGGCTTGTTCCCTCAGAAATTCCTAGGCGACTCAGTTCAGCTTGTTCAGCAAGAGTCTTTGTTTGTCCTATATTGGTCTGGGCTTGTTTGAAACCATTGACCATCAAGTCTGTCTCAAAAGCTCCAACCTGAGGAGCCACAGCTATGATAATCAAGGTAATCAAGGTAAGAATGCCAGCAGCACCAGCACTAATTGGTTTAATATGAGGCAATCGACTAATCTTCCGTATTAAAGGATTGGATTTACCGGCAATCAACGGCTCAATAATATAGAAGGATAGGATAGCAAAGAAATAAGAAAAGATGATTGTCAGAATAACAGCAGGCAGATTACTCATCAACTGAGAAAAGATAATATAAAAAGGCCAGTGGAAAAGATAAACCGCGTAGCTGGTATCCGCTAAAAATGTAATGATCCGAGGTTCTTGTATCTCAGGCGTTTTCTCATGCAAGACACGCGCAGCAAAAATCATGGTCACTGCCGCTAAACTTGCTAGCAAGAAGCCAAATAAGTACGCAAACAGGTAGGTGAACTTGACAAAGAAAGTCAAGAGCACTAACACCAAAAGCCCTGCAGCAAATACCAGTAGATTCTGACGAAGATCCCACATCCGGTCAAACTGCTTGACTAAATCGCTCGTCTGACGAACCCCCACAACTGTCGCCAAAATACTTCCTAAAAAGAAGGGATAAACATGGGTTAAACTTGAAAAGTAGACAGATGAATAGGAACTCGCCATTAGACTACCAATAAACATGGAGAAAAAGCTAATGATAAAAGCTCCAGCAGAAAGGAGAAAGACCATCCCTCTCAATTGACTACTAGATTTTGAACGTTTCGATAAGAACCAAACCGCTAAGCCCCAAAGGATATAGTAGTGAACCTCAACAGCTAGACTCCAGTTGTGAACAAAGAGATGCGGAATGAACTGGGATTCATAACTTCCCCCTGTTAACATTTCGTAGAAGTTGGTCATAAAACCGAGAACTCCAGCAATCTGGCCACCAATTCCAGCAACATAGTCTTGACGAACCAAGAAAGTAAAAGGCATGGTCACTAAAACCATCAGCACCACAGGTGGCACGATACGATAAAACCGTCTCTTAAAAAAGCCCAGCAAATCAATCTGGCGTGCCTTCCCAAATTCTTCTAAAAGGAGGGAGGTGATCAAAAATCCTGAAAAAGTGAAAAAGACATCTACCCCAAAGAATCCTCCAGGAAAGATCGTTTGAAAGAAGTGGTACAAAAGCACCAAAAGTAAACCTGTAATCCTAATCAAGGAAAACCATTTAATACGCATACGAGTCTATTCTCCATTAAATTAGGAAGCAAAACACCACCTAATTTCCATTCCATTATACTCCCTATTCTATCAAAAAAATAGGAAAAATCCTAAGAGAAAACTTAGGATTTTGGCATTCTATTTTTACACTTTAAAAATTGCGTCCTGACTTGTTGTAGCCATATTTTTCTACAAAATACTCACGGAATTCCAAGAGATTGTCATCCATGATGGCTTGACGCACTTGCTTCATCAGATTGAGTAAGAAGTAGAGATTGTGGTAGCTAGTCAAGCGGATACCGAAGGTTTCATCAGCCTTGAGCAAATGACGAAGGTAGGCGCGTGTGTAGTTCTTACATGTGTAGCAATCACACTCAGGATCCAGTGGCGTAAAGTCTTCAGCGAATTGGGCATTCTTGACAACCAAACGACCTTGGCTGGTCATACAAGTCCCATTACGAGCGATACGAGTCGGCAAGACACAGTCAAACATATCCACACCACGAATAACCCCATCAATCAAGCTATCTGGCGCTCCCACACCCATCAAATAGCGAGGTTTGTTTTCAGGTAGCAGTTGGGTTGTAAAGTCCAAGACCGCATTCATCTCTTCGTGCGTTTCTCCCACTGCCAAACCACCGATAGAGTAGCCTGGGAAATCCATGCTGACAAGGTCGTGAGCTGACTGACG
>CAURRB010000123.1:0-2678 GCA_963527085.1 Streptococcus oralis | reverse complement strand
AGTAATTACCTCAAGGTGATTAGTATGAAGGTTAGTAAATGAAATTAATCGTTTCAGTAATGCCAAGAAGTTTAGAAGAAGCACAAGAACTGGATGCCACTAGGTATGAAGATGCCGATATCATTGAGTGGCGTGCGGACTTTCTTACAAAGGACGCTATTTTACAGGTAGCACCCGCTATCTTTGAGAAATTTGCAGGACGCGAACTTGTCTTTACCCTTCGGACTCGCGCTGAGGGAGGAGAAATCGAACTTTCCTCAGGAGAGTATGTTCAAATCATCAAGGAAGTTACTCAGCTCTATCAGCCGGATTATGTAGATTTTGAGTATTTCAGCTACAAGGACGTTTTTGAGGAAATGTTGGATTTTCCAAATCTGGTTTTGAGTTATCATAATTTTCAGGAGACACCTGAAAACATGATGGAAATTTTGTCTGAGTTGACCAGTCTCTCTCCCAAAGTGGTCAAGGTATCAGTTATGGCCCATACGGAGCAGGATGTTTTAGATCTGATGAACTACACTCGAGGATTTAAAACACTCAACCCTGAGCAAGAGTACGTGACCATTTCCATGGGGAAAATGGGCAAGGTATCCCGTATCACTTCAGATGTGACGGGTTCAAGTTGGTCATTTGCTAGTCTGGATGAAGCGAGTGCCCCAGGTCAGATTTCGCTATCAAACATGAAGAAAATCAGGGAGATTTTGGATGAAGCTTGATGGCTATACACGTTTAGCTGCAGTTGTTGCCAATCCCATCAAACACTCTATTTCACCCTTTATCCACAATAGGGCCTTTGAGGCGACAGCTATTAATGGTGCCTATGTAGCTTGGGAGATTGAAGCGGGTGATTTGGCAGAAACAGTCGCCAATATTCGCCGTTACCAGATGTTTGGCATCAACCTGTCTATGCCTTACAAGGAGCAGGTTATTCCTTATCTGGATGAGTTGAGTGATGAGGCTCGTTTGATTGGGGCGGTCAACACTGTTGTTAATCAAGACGGAACGTTAATTGGATATAATACAGATGGCAAGGGATTCTTTAAGAGCTTGCCTTCTTTTACAATCTCGGATAAGAAAATGACCATTCTGGGCGCAGGTGGTGCAGCCAAGTCCATTTTGGCGCAAGCCATTTTGGACGGGGTCAGTCAGATTTCAGTTTTTGTTCGTTCAGTTTCCATGGAAAAAACAAGACCTTACCTAGATAAGTTGCAGGAGCAAACAGGTTTTAAAGTGGACTTGTATGCTTTAGAAGATCTTTCTGACCTGCAAGAAAAGATTGCCAAGTCGGACCTGCTCGTCAATGCGACTAGTGTGGGCATGGATGGCAAATCATCCCCAGTTCCTGAAAGCATAGTCTTACCAGAAACTCTATTGGTGGCAGATATTATTTACCAACCCTTTGAGACTCCATTTTTGAAATGGGCTAGAAGTCAGGGCAATTCAGCTGTCAATGGTCTGGGAATGTTGCTCTATCAAGCTGCTGAAGCTTTTCAACTGTGGACAGGAAAGGAAATGCCAACAGAAGAAATTTGGCAGTCCTTAACAGAAAAATATCAATAAAGAAAGGGAGATTCTCCTATGAAAATCAGAATCGATATTCCTCATCATCCTTATGATATTCAGATTGAAAAAGGTTGTCTGGCTCAGGCTGGTCAATGGTTGCGAGAACTCTGGCAACCTCAAAAAGTGGTCATTGTAACCGACAACCATGTAGCTTCTCTCTATGCAGAGAAGGTTAAACTCAGCCTAGAAGATGCTGGTTTTCAGGTAGCTGTTTTTGACTTTTTAGAAGGCGAAGAAAGAAAGAATTTAACAACTGTTCAGAAGATCTATGAATTTCTAGTCAAGCAAGGTCTGACTCGTAGCGATGGGATTGTGGCTCTTGGTGGAGGTGTCGTTGGGGACCTAGCTGGTTTTGTGGCCTCTACCTATATGCGGGGCATTCACTTTGTTCAGATTCCGACTAGTTTGACTGCCCAGGTTGATTCTTCTATCGGTGGAAAGACAGGTGTCAATACTCCTTTTGCTAAAAATATGGTGGGAACTTTTGCCCAACCAGATGGGGTTCTGATTGATCCGCTTGTCCTTGAAACACTTGGGAAAAGAGAGCTGATTGAAGGGATGGGTGAGGTTATCAAGTACGGTTTGATTGAAGATCCAGAACTGTGGGCTCTCTTAACGGAGCTAGATGGTTCTGTAGAGAGCATTCTGGAACATGCAGAGACTTTGATTGAACATTCTTGTCAAGTTAAGCGCAAGATGGTAGTTGAGGATGAGTTGGATAATGGTGTTCGCCTTTACCTCAATTTTGGGCACACTATTGGTCATGCCATTGAAGCGACGGCTGGTTATGGAAAAGTCATGCATGGCGAGGCTGTGGCCATGGGAATGGTGCAGATTTCAAAGGTTGCTGAGGAAAAAGGCCTTATGCCAGCTGGCATAACTCAGTCCATTACAGATATGTGTCAGAAATTTGGCTTGCCAGTTGATTATGAAAACTGGGATGTTGACAAGCTTTATCAGGCTTTGACTCATGATAAGAAGGCACGTGGCAACACCTTGAAATTGGTCTTGGTACCAGAGCTTGGTTCAGCGACCATTCACCCAGTTTCTCTGGAAGAGATGAAAGACTACTTGGTAAAATAAGGAGAATGTATGAGATATTTAACTGCAGGAGA
>CAURRB010000122.1:0-2689 GCA_963527085.1 Streptococcus oralis | reverse complement strand
TAAAGACATGTGAACGTTAAAATCGAAAGAAGGTCGGAAGTCAAACTTTTTTATAAAAATAATAGGAAATCCATTTCTCTTGTGTTTCAAGTCCAATACAAGTACATCCGGTTTTAAATTCTAAAAAATTGTAATCCACAGCTCATTATTCTTTTTTCTTAGTTGGTTTCAAACGACGCTTGATCTTCCAGATGCTTGCTCCCATGGCAGGCAAGGTAAAGGTCAAAGTCTGCTCATAATCTTTCCATAAGCCTTCTTGAGTCTGAACTGTTTGATTGTGCTCTTTCCACACACCTCCCCATTCTTCTAATTCTGTATTCCAAACTTCTTCGTAAATACCTGCAACAGGTAAACCAATCGTAAAGTCCTTACGTTCAACTGGTGCCATGTTAAAGACACAGACTAACATTTCGTCTTTCTTGCCCTTACGAATAAAGGAAAGGACACTCTGATCTCTATTATCAGCATCGATAATCTCGATACCATCATAACTAGTATCAATTTCCCACAGACAGCGATGGTCTTTATAGAATTGATTTAGTTGAGAAGTGAAATGCTTCATCTTGGCATTCATAGGATCTTCTAGATTAGACCACTCCAACTGCTCCTCGGACTTCCACTCGAGGAATTGTCCGTACTCACTACCCATGAACAAGAGTTTCTTACCTGGATGACAAATTTGATAGGTGTAGAGGTTGCGCAGACCAGCGAACTGATTGTAGCGATCCCCCCACATCTTATGCATCATACTCTTCTTACCATGAACTACTTCATCATGTGAGAAAGGCAGGAGATAGTTTTCATTGAAAACATACATAAAGCTGAAAGTCACAAGATTAAAGTCATACTTGCGATAAATCGGATCTTCCTCGTAGAAACGGAGAATGTCGTTCATCCAGCCCATATTCCATTTATAGTCAAAGCCAAGGCCACCCATTTCTTTCATACCAGTAATCTTTGTCGCTGATGAACTTTCTTCTGCAATCATCATGATATCTGGATGAGCTAACTTAACAACTGTATTCAAACGTTGAAGGAAATAATAACCCTCGTAGTTAAGGTTTCCACCGTCTTTGTTTGGAGTCCAAGGAGCATTATCATAATCTAGATACAGCATATTGCTCACTGCATCGACCCGAATACCATCTAAGTGGTAAAAATCAATCCAAAATTTAATACTTGAGATCAGGAAAGACTGGACCTCATTTTTCCCGAGGTCAAAGTTCAGCGCACCCCAACCGTAGTTATGAGCCTTGTTATGGTCTTGGTATTCAAAAGTTGGTGTACCGTCATAATATGCCAATGCATCATCATTAATAGTGAAATGACCCGGAACCCAGTCGACGATAACACCGATATTATTTATATGACACTCTTCAACGAAATCTTGGAATTCCTCAGGTGTACCATAGGAATGTTCAAAAGCAAAGTAACCCATAAGTTGATAGCCCCAGCTCAATCCAAGTGGGTGAGCCATTAAAGGCATGAACTCAATATGTGTATAGTTCATCTCAACTAAGTATGGAATCAACTCGTCTTTCAGTTGCGAAAACGTATAGGGACTACCATCTGGATTTCTCTTCCAAGATCCTGCATGGGCCTCGTATATATTAACTGGTCTCTCGAAAAATCCCAGACGTTTACGACGTGCTAGCCAAAGGCCATCTTTCCATTTCTTTTCACGGATATTGGTCAGAACTGCTCCTGTACCCGGTCTAGCTTCAAAATAAACTGCCAAAGGATCAATCTTCATAATCTGGTGACCATTCGCACGCGTGATATGGTATTTATAAATCTGACCTTCTTGGGCTTGACTTGTAAATACTTCCCAAACACCTGCTTCATTACGAACCATGGGAATCTGATTCTCAACCCAATCGGTAAAATCACCAACTAGATGAACTGCTTGTGCATTTGGGGCCCAAACCCTAAAGGTATAGCCAATTTCTCCGTTTTTCTCCTCTCTATGCGCTCCTAAATAATGCTGGAGGTGAAAGTTCTCACCTGTAGTAAAGGTTCTTAATGCTTCTTGATTATTCATTCAATCCCCTTTCTTATGTAAGCGTTTTCTATATTCCTATTATACACTCTTTTAAGATAACTTTCAAGTAATTTACGAAGGAAATCATATTTTTTTATGAAAGCCTTCAAAAAATTACCTAGCATTTTAAAAAAGATATCCAGAAAATAGAACACGAAACAATTTCCATATATTTTTTTATTATAATACCAGAATATTCGTTTTTTATCAATTTTTTACTGTATTATTTTGAAAAAAATAAAATCAGGAAGTTATTTTCCTGATTTTATAAATTATCTCACATCAAAAACAATGGATTTGACATTTGTCATCGCTTCGATACTATATTTAATTCCTTGCACTCCTGCACCAGAACCTTTTACACCAAGGAATGGGAAATTATCTGGTCCACGTTGTGTTTTATTATTAATATGAACGGTACCAACTTCAAGTTTCTCAGCAATTTCAAATGCCTTCTTAAAGTCATTTGTAAAGACTGAAGATTGAAGACCGAATTCTGATTCATTAGCAATTTCAAGTGCTTCATTGGCATCTGCAACTCGAATAATTGGAAGAACAGGTCCAAATGGTTCTTCCCAGGCTAATTTCATATCTCTTGTGACATAATCAAAAAGTCCTGGCCAAATGAGATTATTCTCACGTTTGATT
>CAURRB010000121.1:0-2744 GCA_963527085.1 Streptococcus oralis | reverse complement strand
AAGAAGGGTTCTGTAACCTCTATCCAGGCTATCTATGTGCCAGCGGATGACTATACTGACCCAGCGCCAGCAACAGCCTTCGCTCACTTGGATTCAACGACAAACTTGGAACGTAAGTTGGTACAATTGGGTATCTACCCAGCCGTTGACCCACTTGCTTCAAGCTCTCGTGCCTTGGCACCTGAAATCGTTGGAGAAGAGCACTATGCAGTTGCTGCTGAAGTTAAACGTGTCCTTCAACGTTACCATGAATTGCAAGATATCATTGCTATCCTTGGTATGGATGAACTTTCTGATGAAGAAAAGACCTTGGTTGCACGTGCCCGTCGTATCCAGTTCTTCTTGTCTCAAAACTTTAACGTTGCAGAACAATTTACTGGTCAACCTGGTTCTTATGTGCCAGTAGCGGAAACAGTTCGTGGCTTTAAGGAAATCCTTGAAGGAAAACATGACCAGCTACCAGAAGATGCCTTCCGTGGTGTCGGTTCAATCGAAGACGTCATTGCTAAGGCAGAAAAAATGGGATTTTAAGAGGTGATCTATGGCTCAGTTAACTGTCCAGATCGTGACACCAGATGGCCTCGTCTATGATCACCATGCCAGCTTTGTATCGGTACGAACTCTGGATGGTGAGATGGGGATCTTGCCACGACATGAAAATATGATTGCGGTTTTAGCGGTTGATGAAGTGAAGGTAAAACGTATCGATGATGATACTCATGTGAACTGGATTGCAGTGAACGGAGGAATTATCGAGATTGCTAATGATATCATTACTATTGTAGCAGACTCAGCAGAGCGTGCTCGTGATATTGACATCAGTCGTGCAGAACGTGCGAAACTTCGAGCTGAACGAGAAATCGAAGAAGCTCATGACAAGCATTTGATTGACCAAGAACGTCGTGCAAAAATCGCATTGCAACGTGCTATCAACCGTATCAATGTCGGAAATAGACTATAAAAAAATGAACTTGAAACTCAAGTTCATTTTTTTTAATGTGGGAAGTTGATGCAGACTCCTTCAGGGACATGGAAGTCGTTAGAAAGCTCTGCAAGACGACCACTTTTAGGATTGCGCTTAAAGACGGTTGCGTTATCAGAATCTTGATGAACAGCAATGAGAAACTCTTGATCAGGACTCAGGTCGAAATCACGTGGATTTTTACCATGGCTTGGTACAATCTCTAATAATTCCAAGCTACCATCAGCGAGGATTGTATAGACCGCAATGGAATCATGACCTCGGTTGGATGCATAGAGGTATTTGCCATCTTTTGAAAGACGAATGGCAGCAGTAGCATTAAAGCCTTCGTATCCATCTGGTAAGGTTGAAATAACTTGCATGCGTTCAAATTCACCAACTCCATCATAAATCAAGACCTCTATCGTGCTATTAAGTTCGCAGATGAGATAGGCAATCTTATAGTGATGGTGGAAAACGATGTGGCGTGCACCTGCTCCAGCTTGGCTGTGATAAGTATAGAGTTTACTTAGTTTTCCTTCTGGACTAACATCGTAGGTTGTTACTTCATCTGTTCCTAGATCACAAGTGACGAGGTACTGGTCAGGTGTTAGATCTGTAAAGTGTACATGTGGGGAAGTTTGGTTTTCATGAGGACCTTGTCCACTATGCTGATCTAGATCCGTTTGGATGAGGCTACCATCCGTTTGACGTTTATAAACCAGAACTTGACCCTTATGATAGTTGGCCCCATAAACGAGACCACGCTTTTCATCCACTGCCACATAACAATGCGGAGCGCCTTCTTCAACCACATGATTTAGCAAAGCGCCATCTGTCTTATAAGCAGCGATTCCACCTAAGCCATCCTGGCTCCCTACAGTGTATAAGTGTTGCTGTTGGTCAAAGGCAAGGTAGGTTGGACTTGGTTCAGCAGCAAAGAGTTCAAGATTTTCAAGCTGGCCTGTTTCTGTATCAAAATCTGCCTTGTAAATCCCTTTAGATAAGCGACGAGTGTAAGTTCCAAAATAAACAGTTTCTTTCATGTCCATACCTCTTAATAATGATAAGTTCATTATACCACAAAATGGCAGTCATGAAGCATCAGATTCATCCATGTAAGCACTTTAAAAAAGAGTTATTTTAGTCTAAAAATGGTATAATGAGAGAATGACAGAAAGGATGTATTTATGGAACATAAAGAGAAACATTTTAGCCTATCTTGGTTTTTTAAGTGGTTTTTAGATAATAAAGCCATCACTGTATTTTTAGTAACCTTGTTACTGGGACTAAACATTTTTATTCTAAGTAAGATTAGTTTTATCTTTTTACCGGTATTGGACTTTTTAGGGGTTGTCATGTTGCCAGTTATTTTATCTGGTTTACTTTATTACCTCCTCAATCCGATTGTGGACTGGATGGAGAAGCACAAGATCAATCGTGTTCTTGCCATTAGTATTGTTTTTGTCATTATCGGACTCTTTATCATTTGGGGGCTGGCAGTCGCAATTCCTAATCTGCAGCGCCAAGTCTTAAATTTTGCGAAGAATGTGCCGACATACCTGGAAGATGCTGATAAGGTGATCAATGACCTTGTAACCAAACGCTTGCCAGATGATTTTAGACCACAGTTGGAGCAGGTTCTTTCCAATGTTTCTAGTGAGGCGACCATGTGGGCCAGCAAAATATCTTCTCAAGCTGTTAACTGGGTTAGCGCCTTTATCAGTAGCGTTTCCCAGGTCATTGTAGCGGTTATTATCGTACCCTTCATGCTCTTTTATCT
>CAURRB010000120.1:0-2845 GCA_963527085.1 Streptococcus oralis | reverse complement strand
TCATCATCACGGAAGCGAGCGTAGTTCAGCAAGGTGGATCCATTCATCTGCTGTTTTCCAACTTTGATGGTTTGGGTTGGTGACTCAGTCTCTGTTGCATGAAGGTCGTCTCCAACTGTGGCTTCTGTCAAAGGTTGACCATTCAATGTTGAGAATTGAGCATCAATCGTTACTCCGTCAGGGAAGAGGGTATCAATAGCTGTTGCAAAGGCTTGGAAGTCAACTAGAGCATAGTACTTAATATCCAAATCAAAGTTGTCTTTTAGAACCTTGCGGACCATTTCAGCTCCTTTTTGCCCTTCTTGTTCCCCAAGTTCATAGGCAACATTTAGTTTGTTATCCGTCTGTTTCTGGCCATTTACAATCTTACTGTACCCGTCGATATACACTAAGTTGTCACGCATAAAGCTGACTAGTTTGATCTTCTTATCCGATCCACTGACATTCAGTACCATGATCGTGTCGGTACGAGTCTCCGCACTATTTTGACCGATACGGCCATCTGTCCCCATGACTAGGATATTCACACCATCTTTGGTATCCTGACCGTTAAAGACCTCTACTTGAGCTGCCTTGGCGTCAGCTGGCTTATTTGTTGGATTGGCTGCTGACTGGAAACCTCGAAGAAACATAAAAATCATCCCTGCAAGCACACAGGTAATCAACAGCAAGAGCCAAGTCAGTATTCGTTTGAAGCGAATTCTTCTCTTTTTCTTTTTGACTTTAGGTTGAGGAGCTACCTTTTCACGTTTCTTAGACCGGCTTCTACTGCCGTAGGTCGGAAGATCAATATCTCTACCCCAAGTTTCTTCTTTTTCTTCTTGGTAGGAAGGGTGAACTTCAGACTTGGGACCTGCCATTTTCTGTTGCAGATAATCAAATTCCCTCCGTTCACGGTCGTTGAGGTAATGGATATTTTTGAAGAGATAGTCATAACGTAACTGCTCGTGATGACTTAAAGGATTTTCTTTGCTCATTGACTCTCCTTTTCTATATCAGTTATGGTAAAAATCGGGTAGGTTCCCAGTATCTTGTGCTGGATTCCAATGGCTTCTAGTTCTTGTCTGGCAAAATGAACCAGTTCTTTGTCACTATAGTCTACATCGATAATGAAAAAGTATTCTCCCAAGGCTGTTTTAAGGGGGCGACTTTCAATCTTTGTTAAGTCAATTCCTCTCCAAGCAAAGGTCGAAAGTGCCTTGTAAAGAGCACCAGGTAGGTTGTCTGGTAAGGTCAAGGCCAAACTCATTTTTTCAGCTTGTGAGTTCAAAGGAATCTTCGGTATCTCTGCCCCTAACACCCAAAAACGTGTGAAATTGGCTTCCATCTCCTGAATATCCTCTGCAATCAATTCCAAGCCATATTCTTCAGCTGAACTTTTAGGAGCAATAGCTGCATAAGGCTGATCTGGATGTTCCGAAATAAAGCGGGCCGCATAGGCTGTACTGGCTGTTACCTCAATTTTGGCTTCTGGATAGTGTTTGTCGATGAATTTTTTTCCCTGAGCCAAAGCCTGAGGGTGGGAAAAAATCTTCTCAATCTTAGTATGACCAGGAACTGCCATCAGTTGCTGGTGAATGGGTTGAACAATTTCTGCAACTGCTTGGATGCGAGCCTGGTGAAAAAGGTAATCCAAACTTTCATGGACACTACCTTCAATGGAGTTTTCAACTGGCACCACCGAATAGTCCACCAAGCCCTGTTCATAGGCCTTGATAACATCTGTGATATTAGCAAAGGCATGCAATTCCTCTTTGGGAAAGGCTGTCTGCACAACATGATGCGAAAAAGATCCCTTGGGACCTAGATAGGCAATTTTCATCTCAGTTCCTCTATAATTTCCTCTGGGCTTAACTTGGTCACATCCAGAACTTGACTGGCCACTTCCTCATACCAAGCTTGTCTTTCATGGAAAATAGCTGCTAGTTCTTCCTTACTATTATTTAGAAAGAGCGGGCGCTGATTGTCCTTATCAGCTGCGATACGTTGGTAGAGGGTTTCAAAATCTGCTTTCAGGTAGATGTTATTAGGATTGGTTTTGAGCAAGTCGCGATTTTTCTGAGAAATGACAACTCCTCCGCCAGTTGACACAACTCGGTCCATTTTTAGTAAGTCAGCTAGGACTTCTGACTCTACTTGACGAAAGGCCACTTCTCCTTTTTCAGCGAAGAAATTCGCAATGGACATGCCCAAGCGTTCCTCGATTAAGGCATCCATATCGATATAGTCTGGGTCCAAGCCTCTAGCGATTGTCGACTTGCCTGCCCCCATAAATCCGAGTAATACCTTAGCCATGAATCAAGCTCTCCAAATCATCAAAGAAGCTAGGATAGCTGGTATTGATGGCTTCAGCACGGTCAAGTTCCACTTCTCCATCCGCAACCAAGAGGGCTGCAATAGCTGTCATCATTCCAATTCGATGGTCACCAAACGTATTGACTCTAGCGCCATGAAGTCTTGATTTCCCTTTGATAATCATCCCGTCTGCTGTAGGAGTGATGTCCGCTCCCATGCTATTTAAGGCATCTGCCACCACCTGAATGCGGTCTGTTTCCTTGACCTTGAGTTCCTCAGCATCCTTAATGACCGTTACACCTTGTGCTTGTGTCGCGAGAAGAGCAATAATAGGCAATTCATCAATCAAACGTGGAATCAAGGCTCCACCTATCTCCGTTCCTTTCAGGTCTGAAGACTCGACAGTCAAGGTTGCTGATTTAGCGACTGGATCGATTTCAGTTATTTCCAATTTTCCTCCCATGGCACGAATGATATCAATAATACCAGTACGCGTTTCATTGATGCCCACATTCTGCAGCACCACACGAGAGTTTGGAACAATCAAACC
>CAURRB010000119.1:0-2881 GCA_963527085.1 Streptococcus oralis | reverse complement strand
GCATGAGGAGATTGATAAGAGTTGACTTACCAGCACCTGTCGGACCAACGATGGCCACCTTGCTACCAGCTGGGATATCGATGGATAAGTTCTTAATCAAGATTTTTTCAGGATGGTAGCCAAAAGAAACATGTTTAAAGGAAATGGCTCCCTTGACTTGGTCACTGGTCAAGACTTCCTTACCTGTTTCAGCAACCTCAGGACTTTCTAAGACAGCATAGACACGCTCTGCGCAAGCGAGAGCACTTTGCAACTCAGCTAAAACAGAAGAAATATCATTAAAAGGCTTGGTGTACTGTTGGACGTAATTCAAAAAAGTCACTAAACGTCCGATGGTCAAGGTGGACCCCATCATGATTCGATAAGCTCCTACTCCAGCAAGAAGAGCATAAATGAGTGCGTTGACAAAGCGAGTTGAAGGATTGACCGTTGATGAATAAAAGATGGCTGACTGAGAATAGCCTGCGTAGTTGGCATTCGCCTCATGCAGTTTTTGGATAAACTCTGTTTGAGCATTGAAAGACTGGATAATAGTCTGCTGGCTAAGCGATTCTTCAATCAACTGAGTCTGAATTCCCCTCGTCTCTGTTTGCTTCTGGAAGAGATGATAGGACCGTTTGGCAATAAATCGTGAAATTACCATGGACAGAGGCGTCAACAGCAAGACCAAGAGGGTCATGAGGAGATGAATTTGGAGCATTGCTAGAATACTAACCAAAATCATCAAGACACCAATGAAAAATTGGTTAAAAATCATGGTCAAGCCAGCTGCCAACTGTTCTATGTCTGTGGTCACACGACTAACCATCTCTCCACTGCCCTGCCGATCCACAAAAGCAATCGGTAAACGATGGAGCTTATGAATGATTCGCTCTCGCAAATCTTTAGTATAAGAGAAGATTAGGCGATTATAGAGGAGAGGATTGGCCCATTGTACCAGAGTATTTCCTATAACCACCAATATCATCTGAATGAAAATCTGCCAAAAAACTTGTGATGAACCAGCCACCAGGACCTGGTCAATGACCTGCCCAATTAGAATAGGTAGGTAAATTGATAAACCAACTTGGGCAATAGTTCCTAGAAAGGCTAGAAAAAGGAGGAAGGGATGGCTTGCTAAATCCTTAGCCAAACGTTTGAGCGTCTGGTTTGCGGTTTGTCGTTTCATGCTAGTCCTCCTTTCCATGTTGGGATGCATTGATTTCACGATAGACTTGACTGGACTTCATCAAGTCATCGTGCTTGCCAACAGCTAGTAGCTCACCTTTTTCCAAGAGGAGAATCTGGTCAGCCATCTGAAGTGTCGAAGTCCGTTGAGAAATCAAGATTAAGCTCGTATTTGGCAGATTTTCTCTAATAGCTTTCAAGAGCTTGGACTCGGTAATGGTGTCGAGGGCCGAGGTCGAATCATCTAGGATGAGAAATGGAACTTGGCGCAAGACTGCACGTGCGATAGACAGCCTTTGTTTTTGTCCACCTGAGAAATTTCGTCCTCCTGCCTCAACTAGGGCATCCAAAAGTCCTTCCTTTTCACTGACAAAATCCTTAGCTTGCGCAATCTCCAAGGCTTGCCAGAGTTGCTGGTCAGATACTTCTCGATTGAAACCCAATGTCAAGTTGGAACGAATAGTTCCTTTAAAGAGTTCGACTTTTTGGGGAACATAAGCAATCCAAGACCGCCACTGCTCCAAATTACGAGGACTACGCCCATTTCGATAAAGGTCAATGCTCCCCTTGTCTGCCGGATAAAGACCAAGTAAGACTTGCACCAAGCTTGATTTACCAGAACCAGTTCCTCCGATGATACCAAGGAGCTGCCCTTGCTTCATATCAAAGGAAATGTTTCTCAGAGAAGGCTGGGCCGCATCAGGATAGGTAAAGGTTAACTCTTTGACTTGTAAAACCCGATCACCGGTAGCTTGTTTTTGTTCTAACTCTGAATGGATATCCTCTGGAGCCTCGTCAAAGACTTCCTCGATTCGCTTGGCTGAGATATAGGATTGGTTGAGGGAATTGATCAGCATGGCGAGCTTAACCAATTCCACCAAAATCTGCAAGAGATAGTTGATAAGGGCAATGAGGGCACCTTGACTGAGTAAACCTCCTTGAATTGAAATATATCCCTGCCAGATGATGACGAGAAGAGTTCCATTAACAATCAGATAGGTCAGAGGTGTTAATAAACTAGACCAGAAGCCTGTTTTTTCTTGCAATCTGGCATAAATGTGGTTAAGAGTTTGAAAAATTTGTAACTCTCGTTTTTCCTGACCAAAAGCACGAATAACTCGCATCCCTTGCAATTGCTGGCGTGTTTCCTGAACCAGCTGGTCCGTTTTTTTTCTAAGACTGCTGTAGAGAGGATTGACCAGTCGAGAGAGACCGACAATGACAATCGTCAAAATGACAACCATAACTAAGAACCAGAAAGTCAGCTCAGCCGAGATGCGATAGGCCATAAAAATGGCTCCAAAAACGATAATAGGCGCTCTCAAAAAGAGGCGCAGGAATTGATTGATACCAGTCTGAATTTGGTAAGTATCCGAAGTCAAGCGAGTCACCAAGCTAGAAGTTGTCAAACGATCTCTGCTGTCCTTGGGTAAGGAAAGAATATGACGATAAAGGTCGTCTGTCAGTTCTTTGGCAAACCCAACCGCTGCCTTTGCTGAATAAAATTGAGCAATCAAGGCCACTAAAACACCAATCACTGCAAAGATAAGGAGCAGGCCAATCTGCATCCAGAGATGGCCTTGATCCATCTGAGGCAAGGATTGGTCAACAATCCCAGCAATCACCATGGGAACCAAGAGTTCAAACACAGCTTCTAGCAACTTGAACAAGGGGGCTAAAATGGATTCTTTGATATAGGGTTTGAAGTAAGATA
>CAURRB010000118.1:0-2927 GCA_963527085.1 Streptococcus oralis | reverse complement strand
GGCTGAAGGAAGAGCGAAGAGCGTACCACCTAGTGCCAAGGTCGGCGCCCAGTACATGACAGACAGGTCAAAAGAATAAGGTGGCTGAGCCAGCATTTGTGGACGACTTGGCGTCGCAAATTCCTTGTCTGTAATCATCCAGTTGGTAAAGCTGAGGAGATTGTCATGGGAAATCTGCACTCCTTTAGGCTTACCAGTCGTACCAGAAGTAAAGATAATGTAGTAATTATCATCACCCTTGACTGAATGCGTGATTTCATAGTTATTCCCTTGGGCAAAGGCTTCTTGAACCTGATTTAGATTCATCATCGGTGTAGAAACCTGCTCCAATGGAAAGTCTGAAATGGCAATAATCAAGCTTGGCTCTGCCACTTCTAAAATAGCCGAAACACGCTCCAAGGCTGAATGGCTGTCAATTGGAATGTAGGCATGACCTGACTTAGTTAGCGCTACAAAGGTAGCCAACATCTCATATTCCTGACCACCAAAAACGACGACTGGAGATTTCTCAGGCAAGCCTAGTTGGTCGATAGCTGCAGCCAAACTATCCGAATCAGCCTTCAGATCACCATAAGTATGTTCTTGACCTAAAACATTGTAGACAGGATATGTTGGTTGCGATTGAGCAAAGTGCTCAATCGTTTCAATCATATCTTTTATCGGTTTATTAGACACTGTTCCTCTTCTCCTTTAAACTAGAACTCATTATAAATAAAGGTGCCTTGGCTCTGACCAAGGTAACTAAAAAAATAAAGCAAACCAAGCAAGATTACAAAATATAGAGCCGTCCGGCCTAAGAATACATGTAAATTTCGTTGTTTTTTCATAAGCTATCCATTAATATATTATTTCTATTAACTATCAGTATGTATTGTTAGCATCTTATCTTCCTAACATTTTACCACTTTATCAACCTTTTTTTCAACTGTTTACCATAACTTAAAAATTTGTTTTAGCTTATTTTAAGATAAGTTAAAATATTAATGTTTGACGTCGATAAAAATTCCCATTACTATAAATCCCCTATACTAGTTATCACAAATTAAACAGTTTAAAAATTAACAGCAAACACACAGCTCCCCCTTTGGGCATTTTTATGCTAAAATAGTAGCTATGGATAAAATTATTAAAACAATATCAGAAAGCGGAGCCTTTCGTGCTTTTGTCCTTGATAGCACTGAAACCGTCCGCACTGCTCAAGAAAAACATCAAACCCAAGCCAGTTCAACCGTCGCACTTGGTCGCACCCTTATCGCTAGCCAAATTCTCGCAGCCAATGAAAAAGGAAATACCAAACTAACTGTTAAAGTTCTTGGAACAAGCTCTCTCGGTGCCATCATCACGGTTGCAGATACCAAGGGAAACGTCAAAGGCTACGTTCAAAATCCAGGTGTTGACATCAAAAAAACTGCAACTGGTGAAGTCCTTGTTGGACCTTTTGTTGGAAACGGTCAATTCCTCGTTATCACAGACTACGGTACTGGAAATCCCTACAACTCCATGACTCCCCTCATCTCTGGGGAAATCGGTGAAGACTTAGCCTACTACCTGACTGAAAGCCAACAAACCCCTTCAGCAGTCGGCCTCAATGTTCTTTTGGATAAAGACGACAAGGTCGAAGTTGCCGGAGGTTTCCTTCTCCAAGTATTGCCAGGGGCCAAGGAAGAAGAGATTGCCCGCTTTGAAAAACGCATCCAAGAAATGCCAGCCATCTCAACCCTTCTGGAAAGCGACGACCATATCGAAGCTCTCCTCAAGGCTATTTATGGTGACGAATCCTACAAACGTCTATCTGAAGAAGAAATTCGTTTCCAATGTGACTGCAGCAAAGACCGTTTTATGAACGCTCTTTCCAGCCTTCCAAGCTCAGACCTTGAGGAAATGAAAGAGGAAGACCACGGGGCAGAAATCACTTGTCAATTCTGCCAAACAACTTATAACTTTGATGAAAACGACCTGGAGGAACTCATTCGTGACAAATCTTAATACACCTTTTATGATTGGCAATGTTGAGATTCCCAATCGTACCGTTTTAGCACCCATGGCTGGTGTCACCAACTCAGCCTTTCGCACCATCGCAAAAGAGCTCGGGGCTGGACTCGTTGTCATGGAAATGGTCTCTGACAAGGGAATCCAATACAACAATGAAAAAACCCTTCATATGCTTCATATCGATGAAGGTGAGAATCCCGTTTCTATCCAACTCTTTGGTAGCGACGAAGATAGCCTCGCACGCGCAGCAGAATTCATACAAGAAAACACCAAGACCGATATCGTCGATATCAACATGGGCTGCCCAGTTAACAAAATCGTGAAGAACGAGGCTGGCGCTATGTGGCTCAAGGACCCAGACAAGATCTACTCTATTATCAACAAGGTCCAATCTGTCCTTGATATCCCCCTCACCGTCAAAATGCGTACAGGCTGGTCTGATTCTTCTCTAGCAGTAGAAAATGCCCTCGCCGCTGAAGCTGCAGGTGTTTCTGCCCTCGCCATGCATGGCCGTACCCGTGAGCAAATGTACACAGGTCACGCAGACCTTGAGACCTTGCACGACGTAGCCCAAGCTCTGACCAAGATCCCCTTCATCGCCAACGGTGATATCCGTACTGTCCAAGAAGCCAAGCAACGCATCGAAGAAGTCGGTGCTGACGCAGTCATGATTGGCCGCGCTGCCATGGGAAATCCTTACCTCTTCAACCAAATCAACCATTACTTTGAAACAGGAGAAATCCTTCCTGATTTGACCTTCGAAGACAAGATGAAAATTGCCTACGAACATTTGAAACGCTTGATTAGCCTCAAAGGAGAAAAAATTGCAGTGCGTGAATTCCGTGGCCTCGCTCCTCACTACCTCCGTGGAACATCTGGTGCTGCCAAACTTCGTGGAGCCATTTCACAAGCTAGCACCCTAGCAGAGATTGAAG
>CAURRB010000117.1:0-2938 GCA_963527085.1 Streptococcus oralis | reverse complement strand
ATTGTGGATTGCTCGATACCCTCAAGGGTTGTCAACAATTCGCTGTGGGCTTTGGTTTCTGCTGCCTGCTTAGCTTCTTCCTCTTTCTTAGCTTCCTTATCTGCTGCAGTGAGTTTAGCTTGGTCTTGGCTTGAGAAATCTTCTTGGCTCTTCGCTTCGGCTGGTGTTACTTGATCGCTATCTTCTGCCAAGAAATCTGCCAATAAGTCTGACGCGTCAATATCTCCATCTGCGATGGCTTTCAAGATGGCGTCCTTGCCAATCATTTCTTTAGCTACCTTAATGGCTGCTTCTTTATCGGTAATAGAGGCGTCTTTATTGATGTCTTCGATTGTGGATTGCTCGATACCCTCAAGGGTTGTCAACAATTCGCTGTGGGCTTTGGTTTCCTCAGCAGCTTCCTTATCTGCTGCAGCGAGTTTGGCTTGAACTTGTCTAGAAAGTTGTGATTGGGTCTTCGCTTCGGCTGATGTTACCTGATCACTTCCCTCTGCCAAGAGGTCAGCTAACAAGTCTGACGCGTCAAAGTCACCTTCTTCGATAGCTTTCAAAACGGCTTCCTTACCAATTACTTCTTTAGCCGCCTTAATGGCCGCTTCTTTATCAGTGATAGAAGCATCCTTGTTCAGGTCATCAATCGTATCTTGTTCAATTTTTTCTAGGGTAGCGATTAAGTCTGATCGAACTTTAGCGGCCTCCACCTGGGCCTCTTTATCAGCTTCATCTAACTTAGCTTGGTCTTCATCTGTGAATTCTGAGACAGGCTCAGCTTCCGTCTTATGCTCGCTCGTATTTGCTGGCCAATCTACAATAACATCACCAATCTCCAAATCCTCATCTGCAATAGCCTTCAGAAGATCTTCTTTACCAATCTCTTCTTTGGCTTCTTTGATAGCCGCTTCTTTATCGGTGATTGAAGCGTCTTTTTTAATATCTTCAATTACAGCATTTTCAAGAGATTCTAGGGCTTGAACCAGAGCATCCGTCGCTTGAGAAACTTGTTCTTTGGCATCTTTTTCAGCCTGGTCTAGTAGAGCCTTCTCCTCAGTAGATAATTTTTTATTAGTTTGAGCTTCAGGACCTGTTACCACAGCCTTATCTTCTGCACCTTCTGGCAATTCAGCGATGATATTATCTAGGCTGAGCTCTCCAGACTCAAGAGTGTCTGAAATATACATCTTACCGATATATTCCTTCACAGCTTCAGTTGCAGCCTCTTTGTCCTCAATTGCTTCCTTATCCTCAATATCACTAATAGCCTGTTCCTCAAGTTCATCCAAAGCCTTCATCAACTCTTCTTTGGTCATCTTAGCTGGATTTGTCGCACCAGGATTAGCTGGACTAGCGTTTTCTGATCCCTTTTCAGTTTGAGCACCGCTCTCCCCTTCTGTTCCAGCTTGTGGTTGTGCAGGAACAACTGCCTGCTCTTCTGCTTTCCCTTCATCTGCCTTAACTACTGAAGGCTGTGAAACGAGTACACTAGCACCCAATACAGCTGCACTTGCTAAACTTGTTAAAATAACTTTCTTCTTGTCCATTAGACAAAGCCCCTTTTATAGTTTTTAATGTTATTATATTATACTATTTAAAGAACGTCAACTAATTCGATATCCATTTTAAAATTTTATGAACAAGAAGAAAGCTTGTATGATGTTTAAGAAACACTTCCTATCCTTACCCCATCACTGTCTAGTCTGTAGCCATCAATAATCGTATTAACAGCTAAGGCTCCCGAAGCATCAACATAGTAATGTTTACCCGAGACTTGGAACCATTGACTAGCTTTCATCCGGCCAGATTCCTCTAAGTAATACCAAGTTCCCTTGTCTTTAAGCCATCCCGTCTGCATCTCACCCGAAGCCTTTAGATAATACCAGTGAGAGCCATCCTTAACCCAGCCAGTTGACATGGCCCCATTTTCTTTTAAATGATACCAATTGCCATTAACTTTTTTCCATCCTGTTGCTAGCTTACCATTCTCTCGGTAATACCAACTCCCTCCTTCTTTTTTCCAGCCTTTCTCTGTATTGCTTAACTTTGTATACTGCACATATCTTCTAGCACCACTGTAGGATAGATAACCGAGCCACTTATAACCATCCTTTTCAAGAACTTGATCATAACTCACACTCTCACCAGCATAATAGTAGTCAATAACCTGTCCTGTACTTGACGGTTGGTCCATAATCGGCGATTTCTCCGTGAATACTATTGTCCCACTAGACGGAAGCTCTGAGCTATGAGCATTCTCACCCGCACTATGGCTAGCAGATAAATCCCTAAAATGAATAAAACCTGTCATCGAACTAGCCTTGACTTTTCGACGATTATACTTTTCTCGAACCCCATAGTTATACTCTTCGATTTCAATCGTATCCCCCGACACATTTGATACCCAGGCCACGTGCCCATAATATCCTTCTGTCGACCAAGCAATAGCCCCAACTTCTGGCTTAGTATCCACACGGTAGCCTTCTCGCCTTGCACGATGTCCCCATTCATTCGCATTTCCGTAGGCAGGAGGAATCTCAAAGCCATTTACACTACTCAAACGAAAGGCCGCAAAAGAGGTACACTGGCGAGAATACATCCGCCACTGATCGATTTCAACACTACCATTTTTGTAGTGAAGCGGATAGTCATCTCCACGCGCTACACTGTCGGCCTGAACTGATTCTCCACCAAACAAAAAGGTACTCGTAACGAACAAAGTAGCCAGCCCTACACTCAACTGAGTACATCTACTCTTCTTAACTCCTGATTTTAAAAACGTCATTCATTCTCCTTAATAATATAAATTTTCGAGGTTACCCTCGTTTATACTATTCGGGAGAAAAAGAAAAAAGTGAGCAAAGCTCACTTCATTTTAGGATTCTTAGTCTAGATAGCGAATCAAGTTCTTTTCTGTCAAGATATCTGAGTAGGTGAAGGATTCAAC
>CAURRB010000116.1:0-3010 GCA_963527085.1 Streptococcus oralis | reverse complement strand
CTGGGAAGTAGCGGTAGTCTGCAGCCCCTTCCTTGACACGCATGAGGATGGTTGCTTTGTTAGCTTCATCATAACGGCGTGTTTCTTGGCGGATTTGACCACCTGAGCGAAAGATTTCAGCTTGACGTTGGACTTCGTATTCAAGACCTTTACGAACGTTTGAGAAGGAGTTGAGGTTTTTCAACTCTGTCTTGGTACCGAATTTCTCTTGACCATAAGGACGAAGAGAGATGTTGGCATCCACACGCATAGAACCTTCTTCCATCTTAACGTCAGAAATGCCAGCGTACTGAATAACTTCCTTGAGGGCAGTTAAATAAGCATAGGCTTCTTCTGGGGAACGCATGTCGGCTTCAGATACAATCTCAATCAATGGCACCCCTTGACGGTTGAGGTCAACATAGGAGTAGCCATCTGTACCGTGGGTGTTTTTACCAGCGTCTTCTTCCAAGTGAGCGCGCTCGATACCGATTTTCTTAGTTGTACCGTCTTCTAGCTCGACTTCAATCCAACCGTTGTAGCCGATTGGCTCATCAAACTGAGAAATTTGGTAGGCTTTTGGATTATCAGGGTAGAAGTAGTTCTTGCGGTCAAAGTGCATCTTTTTGTGGATGTCCATGTTGAGGGCAAGAGCAGCCTTGATACCAGCATCGACAACACCTTTATTGAGAACTGGCAGAACTCCTGGGAAAGACCAGTCAATCACGTTGGTGTTGGCATTTTGGTCATTTCCAAAGTGGGCAGAAGTAGGTGAGAAGATTTTTGAATTGGTGTTGAGCTCTACGTGGACTTCAAGTCCAATGACTGTTTCAAAGTTCATTAGTTATCACCTCCAAAAATCACGGGTTGTTGTTTGTGGTAGTTTGTTGTTGCTTCAAAGGCAGCAGCAGCTTGGTAAATGGTTTCTTCTGAGTATTTAGGACCGATCAATTGCAGACCGACAGGTAGACCTTGAGAGAATCCAGCAGGGATCGAAATTCCTGGGAGACCAGCCAAGTTGACTGGGATGGTCAAGAGGTCAGCCAAGTACATGGCAACTGGGTCGTGGTTGAGTGAGTCCAAATCATAGGCAACGCTTGGTGCAGTTGGTCCCAAAATCAAGTCGTAATCCGCAAAGACGTTTTCGAAATCTTGGATGATGAGGGTACGGACCTGACCAGCTTTCTTATAGTAGGCGTCATAGTAACCTGATGAAAGGCTGAAAGTACCAAGCATGATACGGCGTTTCACCTCTTCACCGAAACCTTGGCTACGGCTGTTTACATAGATTTCATCAAGGTTGGTTGCATCTTCTGCGCGGTAGCCGTAACGGATACCGTCAAAACGTTGCAAGTTTGAGGAAGCTTCTGATGAAGCGATGATGTAGTAAACGGCAACACCGTATTTAGAGTGAGGAAGACTGACTTCTTCGACAATGGCACCAAGTTTCTCAAAGTGTTTGGCTGCCTTGATAATGGTTTCTTTAACTTCTGGGTCAATTCCTTCACCGAGGTATTCCTTAGGCAAAGCAATTTTCATATCCTTGATGTCTTGCCCAATTTTTGAAGTAAAGTCGGCAATGCGGACAGGAGCAGAGGTAGAGTCTTTGGCATCTTCGCTGGCAATAGCGCTGAGCAAGAGAGCATTTTCCTTAACAGTAGGTGCAAAAGGTCCGATTTGATCTAGAGAGCTACCAAAGGCAATGAGACCGAAACGAGAAACCGTTCCGTAGGTTGGTTTGAGACCAACAATCCCGTTGAAGGCGGCAGGTTGGCGGATGGAACCACCAGTATCAGAACCGAGTGACAAGCGGACTTGCCCTGACGCTACAGCTGCAGCAGAACCACTTGATGAACCACCAGGAACCTTGCTGTGGTCCCAAGCATTTTTAGTGGCACCGTAATGAGAAGTCTCACCAGAACCACCCATGGCAAACTCGTCCATGTTGGTCTTTCCGACAACAATCATCCCCTTGGCTTTTGCATTGGCAACGGCTGTCGCATCAAAGATAGGCTCGTAGTTGTAGAGCATTTTTGAGGCAGCAGTTGTCAGGATACCATCTGTAGAGATATTATCTTTAACGGCAAGCGGAATTCCTGAAAGGACATTATCCGCGTCAATTCCAGCTTCATCAATAGCCTTAGCTTGAGCAAGGGCTTGTTCTTCAGCGATAGAGACAAAAGCATTGATAGTTGTCTCACGAGACTTGATATCTTCAAGTGTTGCTTGAGTTAGTTCAGTTGCTGAAATTTCCTTATAGACAAGGAGATTGTGCAACTCTTCAATGGTTTTATGATTAAAAGTCATTAGGCATCTCCTCCATCATCTAGGATAGCTGGTACCTTGATATAGTAGTTGTCTTTTTCAGGTACGTTTTTAAACAAGCGATCACGGTCTGTTCCTTCTTCGGCCACATCAGGGCGGAGTACAGTCTTGCGGTCAGCCATGGTCGTAGTAGGTGCGACACCAGTTGTGTCGACTTCGCCCAGCAATTCAACCATGTCAACAATTTTAGACAAGGTTGTCGCAAAGGCAGCAGTTTCTTCTTCAGAGAATCTTAATTTTGAAAGATTGGCAACGTGTGTTACCTCTTCTTGCGTAATTTTCATCTTGCATCCTTTCGTGAAATGATGATTTTTAGTCTGTTCTATTTTACCATATTTTCCTATAAATAAGGGAGCCAAACTGAAAAGAAATAGAAATTGAAAAATCGCTTTTAATTCGCTATAATGGTTAAACTAGAGAATAGAAAAAATAAGAGTTAGGATAGAAATATGTTCCATCAATTTATCACCAGATCTCAAACGGTTCCTCCTCCCATTTCGCTCTTTTGGTATGGGATTATGATGCTCCTATTAGTGCTTTGTATATATGGAGCACTTGCTTATCACAAAAATCCGAAATTTGTTCGCTTGTTTAAGGGAATTCAGATTCTCCAGTTGCTAGCCCTATATAGCTGGTATGTTGGCTTTGGGATTCCATTTTCTAATAGCCTTCCATTTTACCATTGCCGTTTGGCTATGTTTGCGGT
>CAURRB010000115.1:0-3109 GCA_963527085.1 Streptococcus oralis | reverse complement strand
GTAAAAGAACAGTTCTGTGCACAACAGAGCTGTTTTTTGGTCAGTTGAGCACAAAAAATGGACACTTGAGGCGGAAACAAACATTTCAAATTCCTCAAAAGGTATAATCCCATATAGGGAGGGAAAAGAAATGGTAAAATCAATTCGCCTATTGTTACTGATTGCAGTCATCCAGATTAGTTTTTCTAGTTGTCTATTATGGAAAGAATCCTTTTTATCTTTAAAACAGACCAATGCTTATTTTTTAATTTTGATAGTAGGATTTTCTGTTTTGTGTGCAGGGATAAATTATTCCTATACAGCAGACCAGTCTAGACATAGTATTTTACATGTTCAAAAGAAAGTGAGTCTTGTTTATTGCCTCCTTTTAGTAGTCAATCTTCTGGCAACCTGCCTGGTTCTCTCAGAAAGCATCCAAACAACTAGCAAATTGCAGCAGGAATTGGTTGACCTCTTTTTACCCTCCTTCTTTTTCTTGCTAGGAGTAGATCTATTGATTTTCTTACCTTTTGATAAAATTTTTCGCGATATAGAAAATCATCTAAATAAAAAGAAAACAGTCGTCATTTCCGTTCTAGCTACGATGGTTTTCTTGAGGAATCCCTTAGTGATTTCCTCGATTCTCCTTTATATCAGTGTAGGTTTTCTATGCGCACGTTTTCTTTTTCCAAAATGTATCCAAAGGGAAATCTCCTTTTATGGACACCTGATTCGGGATATCCTGTTTGTTTTTTCAATAGTTGTATTCTTTTAAGTGGAGGAGAATTTTTCAAAATTATTATAGTAAGTCCATAAAGAAAATTCACACAAAAGAAAACTTTTTGGTATAATAGTAGCATGCACACAAAAAATGAAGAAGAGCTTCTAGCTCTCGGAGAAAGATTAGGTCATTTGCTTCAAAAAGACGATGTTCTGATCTTGACTGGAGAGTTGGGTGCGGGTAAAACAACCTTTACAAAGGGCCTTGCCAAGGGCTTGGATATCCGTCAGATGATTAAAAGTCCAACCTATACCATTGTCAGAGAGTACGAAGGGCGTTTGCCACTTTACCACTTGGATGTCTACCGTATCGAAGGTGATGCTGATTCTATTGACTTGGATGAGTTTCTCTTTGGTGGTGGTGTGACTGTTATTGAGTGGGGGCATCTTTTGGGTGAAGATTTACCAGATTCTTACTTGGAGTTGGAAATTTTGAAAGAAGCTGAGGGTCGTTGTCTTCATTTTACGGCTCATGGCTCTCGGGCTGAACAACTCATCAAGGAGCTTCAAGATGGAGTATGAGTTGTGTATTCGTGAGGCAGAGATTTCAGATGCTACAGCCTTAATTGCATTTTTAGATTGTGTCGGTCAAGAGACAGATTTTACCAGCTTGGATGAAAATGGTATTATGATGACAGCTTCTGAAATGGCTCTTTTTATCGAAAAACAAGCTGCATCAGAGAATCAAATTACTCTCCTCGCCTTGCTGAATGATGAGATTGCAGGTGTTTTGAATATCACAGCGGACCAACATTTAAGAGTTCAACATATCGGTGATGTTTTTCTAGCAGTTCGAAAGAAATTCTGGAACCAAGGCTTGGCGACTATACTTCTAGAAGAAGGCATCGAGTGGGCTAAAGCCAGTGGTGTCTTGCGCCGTTTGCAACTTAGTGTACAAAAACGAAACGAGGCTGCGATCCACCTCTACTCAAAAATGGGATTTATCACAGAAGGCTTACAAGAAAGAGGAGCCTATTTAGCAGAAGGGATATTTTTAGATGTTTGTCTTATGGGCAAGCTGATAAATGAATAACAAGATGATTAAAAAATTAATTGGAATGGTGCTAGGTTTCCTAGCAGTAACAGTTTTAGGTGTAGCGGTTTATGGCTATACCATCTACCAACAGGGAACAGAAACCCTAAGTAAAAAGACTTACAAAAAAATCGGGGAAGAAACCAACGTTATCGAAGCGACGGAGCCACTGACTATCCTCTTGATGGGGGTAGATACGGGAAATGTGGAACGTACAGACCCGTGGGCGGGAAATAGTGATTCCATGATTCTCTTGACGGTTAATCCCAAAACAAAGAAAACCACTATGATGAGTTTGGAACGGGATATTTTGACCAAGATTGAGACTGGAAACGGTCAAGTTCAGGAAGCTAAACTCAATGCGGCCTATGCTAATGGTGGTGCAGAACTTGCAATTTCTACTATTCAAAAGATGATGAATATCCACATTGACCGCTATGTGATGGTTAACATGCAGGGACTTCAACAATTGGTGGATGCAGTTGGTGGAATTACCGTCAACAATACACTCGGTTTCCCAATTTCGATTGCTGACCAAGAAGAGTTTAATAAGATTTCCATCGGTGTTGGAGAACAAACCTTGAATGGTGAGGAAGCCCTGGTGTATTCACGGATGCGTTACCAAGACCCTGAAGGAGACTATGGTCGTCAAAAACGTCAACGGGAAGTCATTCAAAAAATCGTTGAGAAAGTTTTGAGCCTAAACAGTGTGAGCCACTATCAAGGCATCCTCAAAGCTTTGAGTGATAACATGCAGACCAATGTGGACTTGTCAGCTAAGAGCATTCCACAATTGCTCGGCTATCAAGATTCTTTCAAGAATATCGAAACGCATCAATTGCGTGGGGAAGATGCTGAGCTACAGGGAATTTCTTATCAGATTGTCACTTCAGAACATATGCTCGAGATGCAAAATCTCTTGCGTCGTTCACTAGGTAAAGAGCCAGTGACAGAATTGGAAACCAATGCGGTACTGTACGAAACAGCCTTTGGTCGGATAGCACCTTCAACCAGTACTAACGCTTCAAACGAAGAAGCAGAATAAGAAAAGAATCAAATCGTGGGAAATTTCCTGCGATTTTTTCAAAAAAATTCGAATAGATAAGTAGGAGGAAACATGAAAGCAGAAATTATTGCTGTAGGAACAGAAATTTTAACAGGGCAGATTGTCAATACCAATGCTCAGTTTTTATCAGAGAAACTAGCCGAAATCGGGGTAGACGTCTACTTCCAAACAGCTGTTGGAGACAATGAAGCTCGTCTTTTGTCCTTGCTTGAGATTGCGAGTCAACGTAGCAATCTTGTGATTTTGACAGG
>CAURRB010000114.1:0-3112 GCA_963527085.1 Streptococcus oralis | reverse complement strand
TCAAAATCGCTCGGGAAAAATTAGGAAACGACAAGGTCGTGAAACTTCCGACTCTACTACAGACCATTGGACAAAAACTTAAAAATCTATTTGCAAAAAAGTAGAAACTTTAGTATAATCATAGCAACGGATAAGTAGGTTATCTTCTTCTTTCAGAAAGTCTGCGGGTGCTGCGAGCAGATAGGAGGGATAGGTGAAATTCTACCGTTAGTAACAATTACATACACAATCAAGTGCACACCTGTGAAGTTGGATGGAACCGTGGCCCTGCCACTCCAACACTTTGTCAGGTGTGCTTTTTTCATAAAGGAGTTCTTATGTTAGATATTAAACGTATTCGTACAGATTTTGATGCTGTCGCTGAAAAATTAGCTACACGTGGTGTAGATGCTGCTATCTTAAATGAGATGAAAGAAATCGATGCTAAACGTCGTGACATCTTGGTCAAGGTTGAAACTTTAAAAGCAGAACGTAACACAGTTTCAGCTGAGATTGCCCAAGCTAAGCGCAACAAGGAAAATGCCGATGACAAGATTGCTGCGATGCAAACCCTATCTGCTGAAGTCAAAGCCTTGGATGCTGAATTGGCGGACATCGATGCTAAATTAACAGAATTTACCACTACTCTTCCAAACATCCCTGCCGACAGCGTTCCTGTTGGAGCTGATGAAGATGACAATGTGGAAGTCCGTCGTTGGGGGACTCCACGTGAGTTTGACTTCGAGCCAAAAGCTCACTGGGATCTTGGTGAAGACCTTGGTATCCTTGACTGGGAACGTGGCGGTAAGGTAACAGGAGCTCGTTTCCTCTTCTATAAAGGACTTGGGGCTCGTTTGGAACGTGCTATCTACAATTTCATGTTGGATGAGCATGGTAAAGAAGGCTATACGGAAGTTATCACACCTTACATTGTTAACCATGACTCTATGTTTGGTACTGGTCAATATCCAAAATTCAAGGAAGATACTTTTGAATTGAAAGACACTAATTATGTCCTCATTCCTACAGCTGAAGTTCCTCTTACAAACTACTACCGTGATGAAATCCTTGACGGTAAAGACCTACCAATCTACTTTACCGCTATGAGCCCTTCATTCCGTTCTGAGGCTGGTTCAGCTGGTCGTGATACACGTGGTTTGATTCGTCTACACCAATTCCACAAGGTTGAAATGGTCAAATTTGCCAAACCAGAAGAATCATACGAAGAATTGGAAAAAATGACAGCCAACGCTGAAAATATTCTTCAAAAACTCAACCTTCCATACCGTGTGGTGGCCCTCTCTACTGGGGACATGGGCTTCTCAGCTGCCAAGACTTACGACTTGGAAGTTTGGATTCCAGCCCAAAATACCTATCGTGAAATCTCAAGCTGTTCAAATACAGAAGATTTCCAAGCCCGTCGTGCTCAAATCCGTTACCGTGATGAAGCAGATGGCAAGGTGAAACTCCTTCACACCTTGAATGGTTCTGGACTTGCAGTTGGACGTACAGTGGCTGCCATTCTTGAAAACTACCAAAATGAAGATGGTTCTGTAACTATTCCAGAAGCACTTCGTCCATATATGGGTGGATCTGAAGTTATCAAACCATAAAAAAATAAGGCCTAGCTATTTCTAGCTAGACCTTTTTTCGTAACCAAATCAGATAAGCACCCAAGACAAAGAATAAAATAGTGAGGCAAATAACGGTTTCAGCCAATACCAGATAATCCAGAAATGGAAGTTTCAAAATTCCCTGAGCCATCTTGAGCGAAGTAGCTGTGATAATGGTTGGGAAGGTGAGGGCTGAGAAGGCTGGTTGAAAGCCTTGTTTTAAAATATTGGGCAGGCGAGTTAAAACAAAGAAAAAGAAGGACTGAGATGCCAAAATCATGACGATCAAGAGCCAAGTCGGTAGGCTTGCTCCTCCAACTCGAACTAGGGAAGCCAAGAGTAGAGAAAAGGGAGCACAGTAGATTCCTTCCTGTCCAAGCAAGGCCACTGGGAGTGGATCTTTCTTTAAATCACTATAAATTAGCGGATAGAGATAGAAGGTCAAGACAAAACCAAAACTCAAGGTCGCATAGGCAATCTCTATAATGCCTACCAGAGGATAGGTCAAGGCTGCCACAGCTATCCCCACATAGAGCACCGTCCAGCTAGGAGTCGCATTGACCCTCCGACCCGGACAGGCAAATTTGATGGTGAAAGTAGCAATCAACGCCAAATCCAAGAGAAATGAAAACCACCAGATTCCTTGTGCTACCAAAGGAAGAGCAGGGAATACGCGAAAGACATAGGTCGCTAAAATCATCCCAGCCATGGGAAAGGTGGCCATCCCAGATAAAAGAGGGGGCTTGGTCAATTCTTTCTTGGTTTCTTCCCAATTAAAAAGATGAAGAATCAGAAAGAAAATCCACAAAACTAAACCAGTCAGACTCAATAAATGCGACAGAACAGGCAAAGTATCTGCAATCAGATTTCCTGCACCTGCTAAACCTAATAAACAGCCAGAGAATACTAAGGGGAGCTTTTTCATCCGAGCCTCCAATAATCATGTTATTATTAGTATAGCATAAAAGCGCTTAAAATAGCATAGAAAAATGAAGACTGGATTGCTCAGTCTTCATTTTTTCTTTCTGATTCGAACTAGGCATAAGGTTGTAATTCTGGGTTAATAGGCGTATTGGCTAGATTGTTGGCATAGTTGCAAAGGCTAGCAAGACTAACACCGAGAACCACATCCAAGGCATTTTGTTGCGTGTAGCCAGCTTCTAAAAATTCACTAAGGGCTTCATCTCCTACACGCCCTTTGGTATTGATGACCGCCAAGGTAAACTTAGCTAGGGTGTCCAATTTAGGATCTGTTTCAATCGGAGTGCGGTTGCGAAGGGCTTGGAGAAGATCATCATTCATCTGGATTTGTTTGATTGAAAAAGCAGTATGACCTGCGACGCAGAAAGCACAACCATTGGTTACGGCAGCTGTGATTTGCACTACTTCGCGTTCCACTGGTGTCAGGCTATTGCGACGGTTGATGGCTCCGACAGTTCGGTAGGCTTCAAGCGCGGTAGGAGCGTTGGCCAAGAGACCGATTAGGTTGGGAATATAGCCATTGTTATCTTTTTGTACTG
>CAURRB010000113.1:0-3116 GCA_963527085.1 Streptococcus oralis | reverse complement strand
CATTTATCAAAGGAAAACGTATCTTTGGTGTTATTTTCCTTCTTCCTTGGGCTGTTCCAGCCTTCATCACTATCTTGACATTCTCAAACATGTTTAACGATAGTGTCGGAGCGATCAACACTCAAGTATTGCCTATCTTGGCTAAGGTTCTTCCTTTCCTTGACGGTGCTCTTATCCCTTGGAAAACAGACCCAACTTGGACGAAGATTGCCTTGATTATGATGCAAGGTTGGCTAGGATTCCCATACATCTACGTTTTGACTTTGGGTATCTTGCAGTCGATTCCTAACGACCTCTACGAAGCGGCTTACATCGATGGTGCCAATGCTTGGCAAAAATTCCGCAACATCACTTTCCCTATGATTTTGGCTGTTGCAGCACCAACATTGATCAGCCAATACACCTTCAACTTTAACAACTTCTCTATCATGTACCTCTTCAACGGCGGAGGTCCTGGTAGCGTTGGTGGTGGAGCCGGTTCAACTGATATCTTGATCTCATGGATTTATCGTTTGACAACAGGTACATCTCCTCAATACTCAATGGCGGCAGCTGTTACCTTGATTATCTCTATCATTGTCATCTCTATCTCTATGATCGCATTCAAGAAACTACACGCATTTGATATGGAGGACGTCTAAGATGAATAACTCAATCAAACTCAAACGTAGACTGACTCAAACCCTCACTTACCTCTACTTGATTGGTCTTTCAATCGTGATTATCTATCCACTTTTGATTACCATTATGTCAGCCTTCAAAACTGGTAACGTCGTAGCCTTTAAGCTAGATAGCAACGTTGACTTTAGTTTTGCTAACTTCCAAGGGCTCTTCACTGAAACCTTGTACGGTACTTGGTACCTCAACACTTTGATTATCGCCTTGATTACCATGGCTGTTCAAACAAGTATCATCGTACTTGCTGGTTATGCCTACAGCCGTTACAACTTCTTGGCTCGTAAACAAAGTTTGGTCTTCTTCTTGATTATCCAAATGGTGCCAACAATGGCCGCTTTGACAGCCTTCTTCGTTATGGCCCTTATGTTGAATGCCCTTAACCATAGCTGGTTCCTCATCTTCCTATATGTCGGTGGTGGTATCCCAATGAACGCTTGGTTGATGAAAGGTTACTTTGACACCGTACCGATGTCTCTTGATGAATCAGCAAAACTAGATGGTGCAGGACACTTCCGCCGCTTCTGGCAAATTGTTCTCCCACTCGTTCGCCCAATGGTTGCAGTACAAGCGCTCTGGGCCTTCATGGGACCTTTCGGAGACTATATCCTCTCTAGTTTCTTGCTTCGTGAGAAAGAATACTTTACAGTTGCCGTTGGTCTACAGACCTTTGTCAGCAATGTGAAAAACTTGAAGATTGCCTACTTCTCAGCAGGTGCTATCCTCATCGCCCTTCCAATCTGTATTCTCTTCTTCTTCCTACAAAAGAACTTTGTTTCAGGACTTACAAGTGGTGGCGACAAGGGATAATTTATCCCCGCCACCCTTTTTCATTTTATACTCTTCGAAAATCTCTTCAAACCACGTCAGCTTCGCCTTGCCGTACTCAAGTACTGCCTACGGCTAGCTTCCTAGTTTGCTCTTTGATTTTCATTGAGTATTAGAGCTTGTGACTATAAAACTATTCTTGAAGCAAGCAATTTGTCTCCTAGACTTGAAATAAAGCACATTTCTCTATATAATAATACTCATATAGAAAACACCTTTTAGAAAGATACAAATGCTTCCATATCCATTTTCATATTTTTCAAGTATTTGGGGATTTCGTAAGCCCCTGTCAAAACGTTTTGGACTCAACTGGTTTCAACTTCTCTTTACTAGCATTTTCCTCATCAGCTTGTCCATGATTCCAATTGCCATTCAAAACAGCTCACAGGAAACGTATCCACTGGATACCTTTATCGATAATGTCTACACTCCACTGACAGATGAAGCGATCATGGACTTGTCAGAGAATGCACAAATCGTTGATGGAAAGCTGAACTACTCAGGTACGAAGAATCAGCAGCCTTCTCTTTTGATTGGCCCGAGCCAAAGCAAAGAATTGCCAAAGGACTTGCAACTTCATTTTGATACGGAAGAACTCGTCATCAGTAAGGAAAGTAAGGAACTAATTCGCATTCGCTACCACGCGATTCAAACGGAGAGTTTCCAGAGCAAGGAAGATTTAACCCAGGCCATTTCTAAAGACTGGTACCAACAAAACCGGGTCTATATCAGTCTCTTTCTCGTTCTTGGTGCAAGCTTCCTCTTTGGATTAAATTTCTTCATTGTCTCTCTTGGGGCTAGCTTTCTCCTTTATATCACAAAAAAATCACGCCTCTTTTCATTTAAGACCTTTAAAGAGTGCTATCATTTTATCTTGAACTGTTTAGGATTACCAACTCTGATTACGCTTATTTTGGGACTTTTTGGCCAAAATATGTCAACCCTTATCACTGTACAAAACATTCTTTTTGTTCTTTATCTGGTCACTATTTTTTACAAGACACATTTCCGTGATCCAGATTACCATAAATAGGAGATTTTTATGCCCGTGACGATTAAAGATGTGGCTAAGACAGCAGGTGTCTCACCTTCAACTGTTACCCGCGTCATTCAAAATAAATCAACGATTAGTGATGAAACCAAAAAACGAGTTCGTAAGGCTATGAAGGAACTCAACTACCATCCCAACCTCAATGCTCGCAGTCTAGTTAGCAGCTATACTCAGGTTATCGGCCTGGTGCTTCCTGATGACTCGGATGCCTTTTACCAAAATCCTTTCTTCCCATCTGTCCTTCGTGGTATCGCCCAAGTCGCGTCTGAAAACCACTACGCTATTCAGATTGCAACGGGGAAAGATGAGAAAGAACGGCTCAATGCGATTTCTCAGATGGTTTATGGCAAGCGTGTTGACGGTTTGATTTTCCTCTACGCTGAGGAAGAGGATCCTCTGGTCAAACTAGTAGCCGATGAGCAGTTCCCTTTCCTCATTCTCGGAAAATCTACTTCACCCTTTATCCCTCTTGTTGATAATGACAATGTCCAGGCAGGTTTTGATGCGACAGAATATTTCATCAAAAAAGGATGCAAGCGAATTGCCTTCATCGGAGGAACCA
>CAURRB010000112.1:0-3215 GCA_963527085.1 Streptococcus oralis | reverse complement strand
TGGTACAAACGCTACATAGAACTAAAGAATCGGTAAAGTTGTCAAACTGGGGTGAGAGCCCTGGTTTTTTATTTGAAAAACCCAGCTTTACAGCTGGGTTAATTGCTATATATCTAATTTAGTGACAGTAAACTTGATATGGGAATAGTCTTTTTCAACATCCTTACCCAACAAGAAAGCCGTGGCATCCTTCTTGACCTGAACAAGGTCAATGTTCTGAGCTTGAGCTGCATAGACGCATCCACAATAACATTGACGATAGATATCATACTCCTCGCACATCTCTACCGAGCGCTTGTAGCCTTGATTTTTCTTGAAATCACTTGGAAGATAGTGGGTGGTGTAAATCTTTTGTACATCGATTCCGACGCTGTTGATGGTTTGAGAATTCTTATGAGGACTGATGGTCAAGGCTGAACCAAAGTAGTCAAAGCCCAAGTCCATAGCTACCTGTGCTGTTTTGTCCAAACGGTAGTCAAAACAAACCTTGCAACGATCGCCGCCTTCTGGTTCTTCTTCCAGTCCTCTGACTAACTTCCGGTATTCATTTGGTTCGTATGGGGCTTCTAAATACTGGACCGTATTTCCTGTTCGCTCATTGAAATCACTGACAAATTTCTTGGTGACGTAAGCTCGCTTGTGGTATTCTGCCTTGGGATGGATATTGGAATTGGCAAAATAGATGGTCACATCAGCGTATTTTGTCAGGTATTCTAGGGTGTAGGTACTACAAGGAGCACAGCAAACATGCATGAGAATAGTGGGACGTTGCTCATTTTTCTCCCAAACCTGTACCATTTTCTGCATAACACGGTCATAATTAATCTTCTGATTGGGATTCATCTTGCTCAGAATTTCTTCTACATCAATCATGTTCTTCTCCTTCTTCTAGTCTTATTTTATCATATAAGTTAGGAGAGCTCAAATCTATTTAGAAGAGAAAACCTTAAAAGGAGGGATTATGTTCCCTCCTTTTGTGTTTTTTATAAGTTGCTTTTACATCATCCCGCCCATCATGCTTGGATCCATTGCTGGAGCTGGGGCTACTGGTTCCGGTTTATTGGCTACGACTGCTTCTGTTGTCAAAATCAAGCTGGCTACAGATGCTGCATTTTGAAGGGCAGAACGGCTCACTTTAACTGGGTCGATGATTCCTTCTTCAATCATGTTGACCCACTCGCCTGTTGCTGCGTTGAAGCCTGTACCAACTTCAGCATTTTTCAAACGATCGATAACGATAGAGCCTTCAAATCCTGCATTGTGGGCGATTTGACGAACAGGCTCTTCCAAGGCACGAAGAACAATATTGCGTCCTGTTGCTTCATCTCCTGTCAATTCCAAATCAGCTACGGCTGGGATGACATTTACAAGAGCTGTTCCACCACCTGCAACGATTCCTTCTTCAACGGCTGCACGAGTAGCGTTGAGGGCATCTTCAATGCGGAGTTTCATTTCTTTCAACTCAGTTTCAGTTGCAGCACCGACCTTGATCACTGCGACACCACCTGACAATTTTGCCAAGCGTTCTTGCAATTTTTCACGGTCAAATTCAGAAGTTGTGGTTTCGATTTGTGACTTGATAACCGCAACACGGTGAGAAATCGCTTCAGGATTTCCAGCACCTTCTACGATAACAGTGCTATCTTTGTCCACAGTTACTCTCGCTGCTTGACCAAGCGCCTCAATTGTCGCATCTTTCAACTCAAGACCAAGATCTTCTGTGATGACTGTTCCGCCTGTCAAGATAGCGATATCTTCCAACATAGCCTTACGACGGTCACCAAAGCCAGGTGCTTTAACAGCTACGACATTGAAGGTTCCACGAATCTTGTTCAATACAAGAGTCGGAAGAGCTTCACCATCTACATCATCCGCAATAATCAAGAGTGGACGATTGCTTTGGAGAATGCTTTCTAGAAGTGGCAAGATTTCTTGAATATTGGAAATCTTCTTGTCAGTAATCAAAATATATGGATTTTCAAGGTCCGCCACCATTTTTTCGCTATCTGTCACCATGTACTGTGATAGATAACCACGGTCAAACTGCATTCCTTCTACGACTTCAAGCTCTGTTTCCATACCACGTGATTCTTCAATAGTGATGACACCATCTTTACCAACTTTTTCCATGGCTTCAGAGATGTATTCGCCGACTTTTTCAGAACGAGAAGATACAGCGGCAACCTGAGCGATGGCTTCTTTATTGGCAACAGGGATGGCATTGTTTTTCAAGGCTTCTACAGCTGCGGCAACTGCTGTTTCAATCCCACGACGAATGCCGATTGGATTGGCACCTGCAGTGACGTTTTTGATGCCTTCACGGACGATTGCTTGGGTCAAGACAGTTGCAGTTGTCGTTCCGTCACCTGCGATATCATTGGTTTTTGAAGCTACTTCTGATACCAATTTGGCACCCATATTTTCAAAATGGTCTTCCAATTCGATTTCTTTGGCAATAGTAACACCATCATTGGTAATCAAGGGTGAGCCAAATGATTTTTCAAGAACGACATTACGACCTTTTGGTCCCAAGGTTACTTTAACAGTGTCTGCAAGGATATCGACACCACGGACCATAGCTGAACGAGCATCAGATGAAAATTTAATTTCTTTTGACATACTTACTTTCTCCTTCTATTCTTCAATGATCGCCAAGATGTTGGCTTCGCCTACGATGATATACTTTTCATCGCCATCTTTGACATCAATACCTGCGTGGGCTTCAACTAAGACACGGTCTCCAGCCTTAACGCTTGGAGCTACCAAGTCACCGTTCAAGGTACGAACACCTTGTCCAGTAGCTACAACTTGGGCTGTTTTTGTTTTTTCTTGGGCTGAGCCCGCAAGGACAAAGCCTCCAACAGTTTGTTCTTTTTCTTCGATTTTCAAGACCACACGGTCTCCTAATGGTTTCAACATCTGTTTTCCTCCATGATGAAATACATATTATTAGCACTCTTTGTAACCGAGTGCTAATTTATAGTTCTATTGTATCACTTGGTCAAAAATAGTCAAGAAAAAAGTCTGACTTTCTCAATATAAAAAAGCCTGAGACCAACTCAGACTTTTCAATGCTTAAAATGGCAATTCTTCCTCTTCCAAGACCAAATCTGCCAAATCCTGTCCTGCGTTATTTTCACGCATAGCACGTTGGGCGCGGCTTTCCAAAAGTTGGAATCCTGTGGCAAGGACTTCAGTCACATAGTTCATCTGGC
>CAURRB010000111.1:0-3235 GCA_963527085.1 Streptococcus oralis | reverse complement strand
CGGTTGTATCCTACTATCTATTTAATGGTGCGAAAGATCCTAAGAATAATACGGCAAGAAATGATTATTTCAACTATGGAAATGGTGTCTTTGATGGTCGTATGATCAATGGTATGGGGATTAGTGATGTCGGGGGGAATATCATTGATCCTGTCACATCTTATACCTATAATATAGAGTTAAAAGAAGGTTATGAATTGACAGATGAAGCCAAAGCTTTGGGATGGACTGCCGATGCTACGGGTTACCATCTGACGATTAACAGAACTAACAATCCACTTCAAGATATTAATAACAATAAAAATAAGCTCATTCCAATTTCTTTTAAGTTAAAGAATGCCAAAGTAGCAGATATTAATGGAAAAGCGCAAAAGCTAACTGTGACGGGTATCTATACAAAAGCAGATGGGACTAGTTATCAAAATACGGCCGTTCTTCCTTATGCTCTTTTTGTTCAAAAAACAGATCAGCCAGAGTCTTCTCTCTTTGAATTTAGACACTATAACCAGTCTGACTCGGAGATAATTCGTTCTTATGGTGAAACAGAATACCGTTCTAATGTTCGACTTTCATCAGTTGCTGAGGTTGAAAAAGATTATCTTATCAATGACTACACGGTCACCCATAAAATACAGGATTCACGAGAGTCTTATCGAGAAGTAAACGTGATTGAGGAGCGTCAATGGAATGAATTTTTCTCTTCACCGGACGCATCCGTAGAAGTATACAATAAAGCTACAGGTGAGTTATTAGGGACTTTTAATAGTAACACCCGTAGTCTACGATTGACGGAAGAGCAAGATGTGAAGGAACTGGAGTACAAGTTTAAAAATATCAAGATGAGGAAGTCCTCAACCAATGATACTTCGGCATTTTTTTTCCAGACAAAAACACGTTTTAATAATTGGGAAAGTCTCTATAAAGATTCGACGATTCGTAAGTTGGATTCTAGAACGGATTTCACTTTTAAGAATACTGGAAACACTGTTTCCTTCTCTCAAACTGCCTCAGCCGAATTGACGCGTGTTATCCAGCAAATTTCAATGGTTGGACGCCGTCGGACAGATGTCTTTAATCGACACACAGATGCTTCTGGTTTTAAAGAAGATTTTATCACAAGGACTGCGGGTAAAGACACCCCTACTCAGAACTTCGCAAACTTGACGGGAGTTTACCATTTAGCCTATTTGGCTGACCCTCAATTAAACTTTAGTGGAAACCTTAATTTTAAGGTCTATTATAATTACAAAGATACTGGGAAAACTCTCTACTATGCCCAAGTGAAGGGAACACCAGACTCCTCTATGCCCCCAACGCTTTTGAAGTTGGAAAACAAGACAATTCCAAATGGGACCTATACCTATAAAGCAATTGCTTTCTGGGATGAGGAACTTCCAGATGTTCAAGCTCAGAATGGTTATGACTTGGGGGAACTAGATGGCATTACTGTTACTTCGAAAAATTCGACCTCTCATGACTTCAATGTGATCGTACAGGCCTCAGAAGCGAGCGGTGTCTACTCTGAAGTGAAAAGGGCGACAGATCAACACTTTGCCTACAATTCCCAAGAGCACTATCCTGGTGATGAGATTGATTTCAGAGTGACCTATAAAAACGCAGCGAAACAGCCTGTTTCAGACGTTTATGTTTTATCATCCTTGCCGATGAAAGGTGATAAACAGCTGGAATCCAGAAATCGTGGTTCTCAATTTACAGTGAGTTTGACAAAAGCTCTAACACCACCTTCAGGCTGGGAGGTTCAGTATAGCCGCACTGCGGGTACTGCTGCAGAAATTAGTGCTTCACAATGGCTCACAGCAGAACAGGTATCGGATTGGTCAGAGATTCGTGCAGTTCGTTGGCATTCGACTGCTCCGGTTGCTGCTGGAAGCAGGGTTCAGTTTCCTATCGATGGAGCAGTTATCGGGCAAGATACTGCCTCAGGTGCTACAGCTTATCTTTCTTCGGCTCTGGCAAATGGTAGTTCCAAGTACACTGAGTCCAATAATGTTTTAATCCAAATGTCCACCAAACTGTCATCTGCAAGTTTCACCTTTGTGGATGTAAATGATCCGTCTAAGGAAGTGCAACTAGGACAGGTAGACACAGTTGTAGGAAAACCAAATGGACCAATTTCTTATGATCCTGCTCGTCGAATTAAGGAATTGGAAGATGCAGGATATGAACTGATCCGTAACGATTTTACAGATCCTACCTTTGGTGACTCGGATAGTCCAAAACAATTCAAGTTTCAGTTTAGACACAAGATTACAGAATTAACCGAAACTGTTCGTGCAACTCGCGAAATTGATTATGAATATCTCAAAAAAACAAACCATTCTGATTTATCACTCCTTCCTCCAAAGCATGTTGAGACTCATTCGTTTACTCGAACGAAGAGAATTGACCAGGTTTTGGCGAAACGGCAGCCAAATGATGCGACAGCTGGTGTGACATACTCAGCCTGGTCTGCAGACCAAACTTGGTCTCAAGTGATTTCTCCTGAAATTCCTGGCTATTATCCAAGAGAGGATATTGATTCAAACACAATGTCGGGAGAAGGAGCTCTCTATGAGTATTTAATGTATGCGGATGATCCTAGAGATGAAGAGTTGGAAAAAGAATTTACCTGGTATCGGGTGGTGTATTATGTTCCGCTTCCAGTTGTCCCTTCAGCAAGTGCAGCGAAATCTAAAGGCCTTCAAGGGCAGAAGCAGGCAGCAACGATTCACTTTGATGTGGATAGAGCAAGCGAGAGCGAGGTTCACTTTACAAAAGGGACAACAACCATTAATGGAGCAAAGAAATCCGTTGAACTAGTCCAAAGCAGTGTCTTTCTTTATGATGAGAATGGGCAAAAGGTAACTTCGCTAACCATTGCCGACCAAGGGACGTACGATTTAGATCTTGTAAATAAAACAATTGTCTTTACTCCACTGAAAACCTTCTATGGTCCGGCAACTCCAGTTCAAGTTGGAGTGGTGGATAAAAATGGAGAGTCGGCTGTAACGACCTATACCCCAGTTGTTGAGAAGGTAACTCCAACTGGTACGGGAGATAAGACAGAGGGACTTCAAGGTCAGGTCCAAGAAGGTAAAGTGACTTTCACCCCAGGTCATGACTTAGTTCCATTCCCAGCTGATTCAACTCCACTATTTGACAATGGTACAGCTGTGAAAGAAGTACCAAATGTCGGTAAGTTCGAAGTGGACGCAGACGGTAAGGTAACCTTTAC
>CAURRB010000110.1:0-3266 GCA_963527085.1 Streptococcus oralis | reverse complement strand
TTTCAGCCATTGAAGTGGGTATTCCCTTTTCAGACCCTGTTGCAGATGGACCTGTGATCGAAGAAGCTGGCTTGCGCAGTCTAGCTCACGGAACTTCTACCCAGGCTTTGGTTGAAACCTTGAAAAGCATTCAGACTGAAGTGCCACTGGTCATCATGACCTACTTCAACCCCCTATTTCAGTATGGTGTTGAGAAATTTGTCAAAGATTTGGCAGATACAGCGGTTAAGGGATTGATTATCCCAGACCTGCCTCATGAACATGCCAACTTTGTGGAGCCTTTTTTGGCAGATACAGACATTGCCTTGATTCCCCTAGTTAGTTTGACGACAGGACTCGAGCGTCAAAAAGAGTTGATTGCAGGGGCAGAAGGCTTCGTCTATGCCGTTGCCATCAATGGGGTAACAGGAAAATCAGGAAATTACCGTGCAGACTTGGACAAGCACCTGGCGCAATTGCATCAAGTAGCTGACATTCCAGTCTTGACAGGTTTTGGCGTATCTAGTCAAGCAGATGTAGAACGCTTTAATGCGGTGTCAGATGGTGTTATCGTTGGTTCGAAAATTGTAAAAGCTCTCCACCAAGGAGAGCCGATTCAGGACTTTATCAAACAAGCAGTAGCTTACCAAAAATAATCACACAAGCAGCAAGTAAGAGGAAAGGCACAAAAGGAAGTCTTTCCTTTTTCTTTTGCGAAAGAAAGGCTAAAATCCCTGCCGCAGAAGCAAACTGGATCAAGATCAGCAACTCTGTCACACTAAAGACAAGCGCACAAGAAGCCAGAAAGAGAAAATCACCTGCTCCCATGCGCATATCGATAAAATGGGCCATGATTCCGAGGGCAAGAAAGAAGACCATAACCAGATTCCAACCAGTGCAGGCCATGAGGATGAGGTGGAACGTCAGCCAGACTAGTAAGGGATATTCCTGATGGCGAAAGTCATAGATTCCCAAGGTCAAGCCAGCAGTGATTAGGATGACTTGACCCAAGGAAAGCCAGCCCCAAGACCAAGCTAGAAAGAGGAGTCCTAAGCCTAGTTCAAAGAGGGCATACCAGACAGGATAGCGAACCTTGCAGTAGCGACAGCGAAAGCGGCCAATCACTTGAGAGATAATCGGAATCAAATCTAAGGGACGCAAGCGAGTCTGACAGGAATCGCAGTGACTAGCCGGTCGGATAATGGATTGCTCTGGAAAACGGTCAATGACCAAACCCAAGAAAGAAGCGAGAATGCTCCCGACAAGAAAAAAATAAAGATCAATCATACTTATCTATTCGTAAAAAATAGGAGAAGTAGTATAATAAAGAAACATAGATAAGGTGGTGAGGTCATGATGATGATTCGTTTTGAAGAAAATGTGAGCACAGAAAATGCTCAGCACGTATGCCAATGGTCCAACTCCCTTGGCAAATCCTTTCAAGAACAATGGATGGGACCAATGATTCCTTTTCCCTTGACAATTCAAGTCTTGCAAGATTTGGAAGGAATCTTTTCAATCTTTGATGGACAAGAGTTTGTGGGGCTTATCCAGAAAATCAGGCTAGAAGACAGGAATCTTCATATCGGGAGATTTTTTATCAACCCCCAGAAACAGGGGCAAGGCTTAGGTAGCCAGGCTTTAAGGAAATTTGTTAGTTTGGCCTTTGAAAATGAAGACATAGATACTATTTCTCTAAATGTCTACGAGGCAAATCAAAGAGCCAAGGATCTCTACCAAAAAGAAGGATTTGAAATCGTTCAAATGGTTGAAACACCTATACGAAAATTCATCATGAAAAAGGGCAGATAATAGTCACGTGGGGCTAGAGTCCCAAGGATTTTCAAGGATAAAGAAGTTATCTTTCAAAGTTAGAAACAAGACTTCTATGATAGAGGAGATAAAAATGTCGAGACCTAGAAAAATACGAATCTTGCTCGCTTCTGTACTTGCCTTAGTTGTTGGTATCAATCTTTATTTTCAGTATCAAAACCACCAAGAACGGTTCCAACTAAAGGTTTCCTTTGAAGAACAGGACAATATAGCTGTCTTAAAACATTTAACGGCGTCAGGAAAATATGCGTCTGACATGCGAAAAGCAGGCTATATTGTTCCTCCCGACGGTGCTATCCGCTTGGATGGAGGAATTGACTCCATAGGGATAAAAGGAGACATCGATTTGAAAATGTTGAATCCTAGTAGGGATGAAGTCTCGGTTTTATTTGAAACAATGGTAAATGAGGAACAAATAAATGCCTACTATATTTTAGATAATCAATTAACCCTAAAACGTAGTTACTATTCTCATATTAGGAATCAGAAAAAAGAAAGTGTGAACATCTCTCAAGCCGAAGAAGAACGCCTGTTAAAGATTGTTCGAAAAGAGTTGAAAGCTTTTCTAGCTAAGATGTATCAGACTTTGTATGCTTGATGTTGCTAGTGAGAAATGGATGCGAGACTCTGTTCAGGATGTCAACGATGATGAGAAAGGAGGGATAAAATGTTTACAGAATTGCTTTTTATTGTCTCTTTAGTGTTACTTTTACGTTTGTTTAAGAGTAGGCGCTCACGAATGATTATAGGAGTCTTGTATAGTTTGCTGCTAGTCTGGTTTGTCTTTTCAGTTTTGAACTATGGCAAATACACTCTTCAACCAGGTCAATCTGTCAACTTAAGAGTAAATCCCAGAACACAAGATTTGGAATACTATTCAATCTTCATCTTGAAGAAAAAAGATTCTAGCAGAATTAAATTAACTGGCTCAAGTGTTTGGAGTGAAAGAAATGGTGATGTATATTATGGAGTAGAGGAACAAAAAATTATAAAAAGCCATGGTTTGGACGAGGAGGATGAAGAACTTCCAAACAAGCAAGCAGATATTTACTTAGAAAAAGATGGAGTTGTTGTGAGTTACCAAGGTGAAAAAGTGTTTGATGCCACCAATAACAAGCCCTACACGATTACCATTACCAATGTAGACAACCAACCAGCCCAATTTGATGCTCAGGTGGTGGATAAATAAGCCAGTCTAGTAGTGTGCAAGCTTTTAAATTTTCTTTCTTTAAAAAGGGAGCTATTATTTTAAACAAGCAAAAAAGCCTTGAAACCAGAGCCTTTCCTGTTAAGAATCTCTTTTAACGAAAATTGGGAATCGTTTTTAGGGTCCTATATACAAAAAAGAGAACAGTAAATGTTCTCTCTTTGACTATTATTGTTATACGATAAATTAACTTTTAGTCTTATTTTTCGTCTTTGTGAAGCATGTTTTTAACACCTTCAATAGCGCC
>CAURRB010000109.1:0-3328 GCA_963527085.1 Streptococcus oralis | reverse complement strand
CTGAAAATAAATTCTTTGTGGCTTGTCAGTATCACCCTGAACTTTCCAGTCGTCCAAACCGTCCAGAAGAACTCTACACTGCCTTTGTTACTGCAGCAGTTGAAAATATCAACTAGTTATCTTCTAATCTCTGAGAGCAATCTCAGAGGTTTTTTGCTAGCATATTTAGGATAAGATTTGCAAAAAAAATAGATAGTGATATAATTAACATAATAATTTCTAAGGAGGATATACAATGAAAAAAATCACACTATTTGGTTTGTCTCTAGCAGGTTTAGCTTTACTGGCTTTCCCTCATTCAGGAAAAGCATTCGAATTGGAAGAAGAATGGGTTATTAAGGGTGGGGTTAAGTATCAAGATGGCAAAATTCTTCGATTTAATAATGGCCATGAAGTAGATATCAAAGTCTTGGATTTGCCAAAAACTGAGAAAATCGAATGGATGGTCAGTCTCAATGGTCAAGATCAGACAGTCAATTTCCTAGGCCAAGAAAAGGACAAGTCTATGGTCGGTACAGAGGGGCGTTACCTGAATTTCTACGTACCTTATGGCTATAGAGGAGATATCAAGGTCGAGGCCAAGAGTGGAAATGAAGTAAAGACCTGGTCCTCTAAAGTGGTAGATGATGTATATAATGGTGAGAAAAGTGGCTACTACCGTATTGAAGAATCAAAAGACCATTACACCTACCTTGATACAAAATGGGACTATCAAACCAAGACCTACACTGCTACCTTACCAGAGACTATCAATGGTCAAAAAGTTTATGCTTGGAAAGACCATGACAATGGTGAGTTAAAACTTACAAAACCAGAATCGATCAGTCATTCCTACAAGGGGGGAGGAGCCTTCCGAGAACTTTATCCGATTGTAAAAGCAGAAAGCTGGCTAAAATCAGACCAAACTTGGTACTATCAAAAACAAGGCCAACTAGTTCAAAATGCTTGGGTTAAAGACAATGGAACTTGGTACTTTATGAATGATAAAGGGATTATGTTTAATCAAACTTGGCTCTATCAAGGTGCCAACTGGTATGCCTTTAAATCATCAGGAGCTATGATTGCTAATGATTGGCTTTACGACCAAGGCAAGTGGTACTATTTATCAACTTCAGGCTCTATGAAAGCAAGCACTTGGATTTTTGACAAGGGAGAATGGTATTATGTAAGTTCTTCTGGTGCCATGATTGCGAATGATTGGGTCAAAGACAATGGTAAGTGGTATTATCTAGCTTCATCAGGTAAGATGCTTCGCAATACCTACACACCAGATGGCTACTACGTTGGCAACTCAGGCGCTTGGCAATAAGAATAATACTCTGCGAAAATCTCTTCAAACTACGTCAGCGTCGCCTTACCGTAGGTATGGTTACTGACTTCGTCAGTTCTATCCACAACCTCAAAACACTGTTTTGAGCAACCTGCGACTAGTTTACTAGTTTGCTCTTTGAGTATAAGAAGTCCTTTTCCTTTAAGGAAGGGGCTTTTTACTTGCTTTTCTACGGCTTCCCTATTTGTCCTAGAGCCCTTTTTGTGTTACAATGAATGGTATGAAAGCTAAGAAATTATGGATGACTGGCTTGACTGTGGCTGGTCTAAGTGCCCTTGCTTTAGGGGCTAAAAAAGCAGCAGATAACCACAAACTCATGAAGTCTCAAGAAGAGTTGACTGCTATCGTGCGCGAACTTTTCTCAGATATGGGTGAGATTGCGACTCTCTATGTTCAAGTCTACGAAAGTAGTCTAGAGCGACTTGTCGGAGGAGTCATTTTCGAGGATGGTCGTCACTATACCTTTGTCTATGAAAATGAAGACCTGGTCTATGAGGAGGAAGTCTTATGATAATTCCTAGTAGTATAGAAGAACTAGCAGGTTTTGTCGAGCAAGATGGCAAGAAGGTCTTTCTTTTTGTGGCGGACTGGTGTGGCGATTGTCGTTATATCTATCCTGCCTTGCCAGAGATTGAGGAGACCAATCCAGAGTTCACCTTTATTCGAGTGGACCGAGACCAGTATCTGGATCTAGCCAAACTCTGGGATGTGTACGGCATTCCTAGCCTTGTTGTGCTAGAAAAGGACAAGGAAATCGGCCGATTTGTCAATCGCGACCGTAAAAGCAAGCAACAAATTAACGACTTTTTAGCAGGACTGAAATAGGAGAAAATGGAAACAATGATTTTTACATATAATAAAGAACATGTCGGTGATGTCCTTATGGTCATCGTGAAAAATAGCGGAGATGCCAAATTGGATGTGGAGCGCAAAGGCAAGGTAGCCCGTGTTTTTCTCAAAGATAATGGGGAAACAGTGGCTTGGAATATTTTCGAAGTTTCAAGTTTGTTTGAAATTGCAGAGCGCGGTCAAGTCTTTTTGACAGATGAGCAAGTCGCTCGTTTGAATCAAGAATTACATGCGGAAGGCTTTACAGAAGAAATTGTCAATGATAGGGAACCTAAGTTTGTTGTTGGTGAGATTGTCGAGATGGTAGCTCATCCAGATAGTGACCACCTCAACATCTGCCAAGTTGCAGTCGCAAGTGACAAGACAGTGCAAATCGTTGCAGGAGCACCTAATGCGCGTGTTGGGTTGAAAACCATTGTGGCTCTTCCTGGAGCGATGATGCCAAAAGGAAATCTCATTTTCCCAGGCGAACTTCGTGGTGAAAAGAGTTTTGGCATGATGTGTAGCCCTCGTGAATTGCATCTGCCAAATGCTCCGCAAAAACGTGGGGTTATTGAATTATCAGAAGACCAAGTTGTCGGAACTCCATTTGACCCAGCCAAACACTGGACTGCCTAAGAAGTTGTTAATATCTGATAGACCAGCTAGAAGGAAATAAGATGGCGAAAAATGTAGTGATTACAGGAGCGACCTCAGGAATCGGTGAAGCGATTGCGCGTGCTTATCTGGAGCAGGGGGAGAATGTCGTTCTAACAGGGCGACGGACAGACAGATTAGAGGCTCTCAAGTCAGAGTTTACAGAAACTTTTCCTAATCAAACCGTTTGGACCTTTCCACTGGATGTCACGGATATGACCATGGTCAAGACTGTCTGCTCCGATATTTTGGAAACGATAGGGCAGATTGATATCTTGGTCAATAACGCTGGACTAGCTCTTGGCTTGGCTCCCTATCAGGACTATGAAGAATTGGATATGCTGACCATGTTGGATACCAATGTCAAAGGTTTGATGGCAGTCACTCGCTGTTTCTTGCCAGCAATGGTAAAAGCCAATCAGGGTCATATTATCAATATGGGATCGACCGCAGGAATCTATGCCTATGCTGGGGCAGCTGTTTACTCAGCCACCAAGGCTGCAGTCAAGACTT
>CAURRB010000108.1:0-3333 GCA_963527085.1 Streptococcus oralis | reverse complement strand
GTATCATGGTCGCTCCAGAGTTGGACAAAATCCTTCTCTTTGTTTCGAGCATCCTCCTAGGTGCCTTGATGGGAGCTGTTATTGGGCAATTTCTAAGTCAAAAAATAGCTGATAAACTATAAGATAAAAGCCCTGAAGACTAGCAATGCCTAGTTCCAGGGCCTTTTTGTATACAATCCTAAAATTCACTATAGATAAATTCTTGAATATTCGAAAAATCGGTCACAAAACAGTAAATCACGATGCTCAAGATAACCGTATAGAAAAATAGTGTCCACAAGATTAAACGATGTGTGTTAGTTAGCTTGGTTTGCAAATTTGTAAAGTTCTTTTTCAACTTCCATCCATCCTTTCACTCCAACGTGCATCACGTCAAATAAAAAGTAATCATCATACTCTCTGTTTCCATAGTTTAATACGGTTGCACCATGGCTTTTTGCGACATCTTCTATTTTTTTATAAGTTTTTTCTCGCATCTCTCTTGAGACACCAGTGTAGTCATTCCATTTCCCGTTTACTGGGAAAATAATAACCTCAACTTCAATGCCCAATTCTTTGGCAACTGTCAAGAAGAGTTCCATATCTGAATATTCTGGTGACTCCAGATAGCTCAAATCTTTATTGGAATCTTTCAGCGATGCATAGCGATCTTTTAAGTAAGTATTGTAGTAGTTATTATCAACAGCATAGTCATTATTGTCTGTTTTCTTTTTGACCTCTTCCACAAACTGATTCGTCATTTTCTCCCAATCATAGTCTGGGGTTTTATCCCCTAGTGAAGGATAATCTGATTTCTCATGATTTTCATAAAATTTTCGTTTGAGCTTAAAGGAATACATCGCGTTCTCAAACTCTAATAGTTTTTTATCAACAATAGTTCCTTTTCCATCTATGAAATAACTTTTGTATTTTTTGTAGATGTCGTTTTGTTGCTTGTTCCCCTTGGTAATCTCGATAATGCGATTGATTAGTTTTTCTTTCGTTTCCTTACTAATCTTGTCATTATCTAGCATGTGAAAAATATGTTCCTGAGAAGCCTTGTTCAAAAAGGCATCTTGATGAGTCCCATCTTTTTCAAACCACTGAACAGACTCTACTATAGCTACTTTTCGCTTGCTCATAGATCCTTCAATAGAGGCTAAAGTAGAAGCCTGAATGATGTTTTGAGAATAACTGGTCCCAATCTGCATGATATTAAAATCGTTGTAGTTAAAAATTTTATTTGGATGATAGTCTTCATTTATCGTTGCAACCAACTCTGAGGAACCCATTAGAACCAGTGTATTGGGGGTGATATTGCTTGTTATAATATCTCTACTTTTATACTTTTCATACGAGGTGCTATAACGAATACTGTTATCCTTGACTTTATAATAATCATCAATCTTCTTGACATACGTCACATTTAAAAGGGCAAGCGTCGCAATTACGAGCACAAGCGATAGTAAAAATGCTTTTAATTTAATCATCTCGTTTTATCCTATCCCTTCAATCTGGCCGATTTCTTTTCAATCTCTTATCTCTTTAAAATCGTCAGTAAGATTTTATAGGGTTCACCTGAAAAGATAAAGAAACCAATCATAACCAAATTCATGGTCACAAACCAACTTAGTAGCTTATACCAGTTCTTATTTTTATTTTTTTTATAAAAATTGCTTTTCTTTTGATACACTTCAAATCCAGCCATCAAGACACCATGATAAAAACCATAGACAATGTAACTAACACTAAGACCATGCCAAAAACCCATGACCAACATATTGACCATATAGGCATAGGTTGCATTGTGTAGTCTATTTTTAAACCATTTTTTCCTGATAACCTGCATCAATACTCTTGAAAATACAAAATCTCTCAACCAGGTCGACAAGGTGATATGCCATCTGGTCCAGAAATCTTTGATATCAACACTCAAGAAAGGTTTGTTAAAGTTCATCGGTGTCTGAATACCTAGAATGTTACTACTTCCAACGGCCATTAGACTGTAGCCGGCAAAGTCAAAGAACAGATACAAGGTATAGAGGTACATATACTTGATTGAATAAACGACTATGTCCGTATTATTTAGAGCGAGTAACATCTGGTAAACATAGGTTGATAAAACAATCTTGTAAAGGAGGCCTAGAACGATACGATACACACCGTCCCCTGCTAACTCTAGATACTCTTTTCGTGGCATGACCTCGTTCATCTCTTTTAAAAATCTCCTACTCCGATCAATTGGACCAGCACTAACTGTTGGGAAAAAGAGCAAAAACTGTAGATAATCTTTTGCACTGATTTTTTCTTTGATTAAGCCATCCGATATCTCTAGCATAATCTGAATGGTCTTAAAGGACATGTAAGAAATTCCAATAAAGGCCAACAAATGCAGAGAAGTCAGAGCAAAGACTTTATTGATCACCAAAGGAAGAATGGAAAGGAAAACCAGTGGTTTCAGCCACTTTGCCTCTATCCGCTGTGCTAGAAAAACCAGAAAATACTGGTAAACAATAAAGACGAGCAAATAGACAATCATCGCTCGACTCTTACCATAGATAGCTCCTGCAAATAAGAGGGAGAGCGCCAAAATATAGTAGTCCTTACGTTTTTCAAAAAAGTTTACTACAAAACCAATCAGTAAAACTACAAACAAGAGAAGGAAAAACTCATTCCCCTCGAAATAATTCATACCAGCCAAACTCCTTTACATTATCATCTCTTCTACAGCAAACTTTCTGATTTGCTAATTGGGGACCTTTGTTTATTATAGCATATTTCTAAAAAGAAGCTTTATCTTTCTTGCATTTCGGCGAGAAAACAAAAAGGAGTCCCGTTGGGCTCCTTCAATTTATTTATGACTTAATTTCTTGGTCAAGAAATCTCCCAAGAACTGGATTGTAAAGATAATCAAGATGATAATGATGGTTGCCAAGATGGTCACATCGTGATTGTAACGGTTAAATCCATAAGCAATGGCCACGTTACCGATACCACCAGCTCCAACTGCACCAGCCATAGCTGTTTCCCCAACAAGGGAAATCAAGGTCACAGTCGTCACACGAATCAAATCTGGAAGACCTTCTGATAGGTAAACACCCACGATATCCCAGAAAGTCGCTCCACTAGCCTGGGCCGCTTCAATCACACCACCATCCAACTCAGCCAAGACCACCTGCACCTGACGGGCAAAGAAGGCAAATACCGCAAAAGAAAGTGGAACAAGGGCTGCGTTTGGCCCGATACTAGTCTTGACGATCAAGTGAGAGAGTGGCGACATGATTGCCAAGAGGATGATGAATGGTACCGCGCGGAAAATAGAGGTAATCTTGTCTAAAATCCAGAAGATAACCT
>CAURRB010000107.1:0-3339 GCA_963527085.1 Streptococcus oralis | reverse complement strand
ATCTCTTCAAACCACGTCAGCTTACATCTGCAACCTCAAAACAGTATTTTGAGCTTACTTCGTCAGTTTCATCTACAACCTCAAAACCATGCTTTGAGCAACCTGCGGCTAGCTTCCTAGTTTGCTCTTTGATTTTTCATTGAGTATAAACTTCTTTTCAAAAAAAGGACAGGAAGCCCTCTGTTCGAGAGTTTCCCCATCCTATCTTCTATTCTTTATTTTGCTTCGACACGGACACCTTGCGTATCAACTTTCAAGTCATGCAGTTTGCCTTTGAAAGGTTGCTTTTGCAATTCTGCCTTAATAGCCGGCATCTTGTCATGAGAGGCCAAGACCATCACTGTTGGTCCGGCACCAGAAAGGTAGGTCGCATAGGCACCATTCTCTTTGGCTACTTGCTTAATCGTCGCAAATTCACGGACCAGACTTTGACGATAGCGCTCATGGAAGAGGTCCCCCTCGATTGCTTGACCAGCTGTCACCATATCTCCTGCTAACAAGGCTGCAACGGCCACATTGGCGATAGAACTAGCCGCAACAGCTTCCTTATAGGACAATTTTTTAGGTAAGACACCACGGCTGTCGCGAGTGCGCAATTCATAGTTGGGAATATAAGCTAGAAAATCACACTCCGGGAAGTCAGACACAATTGCTGAAACATGCCCTTCAACAGAACTCGCAACAACAAGATTTCCATAGATAGCTGGAGCCACATTGTCAGGATGTCCTTCAATCTTAGTCGCCAACTGCAATTTGTCGTGGTTAGATAAGTTGAGATTGCCCAGCTGGTTGGCCAGTTCAATCCCAGCAACGATAACCGAGCTTGAAGAACCCAAGCCACGCGCCAAGGGAACATCACTGGTCATTTTCAAGCGTCTCGGTTGCAAGTCAGGCGCAATTTGCAAGGCAATCTTAAGCAAAAGATTACGTTCGTCATGGGGAATCCATTTGCCAATCTGGTGTTCAATCAACCACTCATCCCGTTCTTCACAAACCTCAATTTGAAGATACTTGGTTACAGCTACACCGACCGAATCAAAACCTGGCCCGATATTGGCACTGGTTGCAGGTACAATAATCTTCATCCTATTCTCCTAACACCTTGAAGGTATTCAAGAGGTCAAATTCTGAAGCTTTGGCCAACTCAGCTGAAACATTCTCAAGTTGTGCTTTATTGATCTTATGAGTGATAATCACGACACGCGCCTTGTCACCCTCTTTGCCATCTTGGAGGATTTGCTTGAAGGAAATATCTTGAGCGTTGAAAATCTCAGCCAATTTCAAGACCTGACCTTTTGAGTCTGGAGCCAAGATTGAGAAGTAGTAATTAGCTTTGATATCTTCTGGATTAGCCAAAACCAAGTCACGGCTATATTCGTTGAAGTCTTTACCAATGGTACCATCATTCAAGCGACGAACGATACGGACAATGTCTGCTACAACACTTGTTGCAGTTGGTTTTTGACCCGCACCTGGTCCGTAATACATAGACTCACCGATACCGATAGATTCTACAAAGACTGCGTTCATTACCCCATTCACACTGGCAAGTGGATGTGCTTTAGGTAGGAAGGTTGGAGTCACTTCTGCAGCAATACCTGAAGGAGTTTCCTCGATAGAACCAACCAATTTCACTACATAGCCAAGGTCTTGGGCTACAGCTACGTCTTCTGGTGTGATGTTGCGGATTCCCTTGTGGGCTACATCGTCAAAGGCAACCTTCATACCAAAAGCAAACTGGCTCAAAATCACCATCTTGTAGGCTGCGTCAATCCCATCCACGTCATTTGTAGGATCGCTTTCTGCAAAACCTAATCTTTGTGCTTCAGCCAGAGCATCATCGTAAGACCAGCCTTCTTCGACCATCTTGGTCATCATGAAGTTGGAAGTTCCGTTAACGACACCAAGAACGCGCGTAATTTTGTCAGAAGCTAATGAATTTGCCAAAGTACGAAGAATTGGAATCCCACCAGCAACTGCTGCTTCGTAGTAAAGTGCTACCTTATGCTCTTTAGCGATTTCTAGCAATTCTGCACCATGGACAGCCAAAAGGTCCTTGTTAGCAGTAACAACGTGTTTCCCAGCTTCTAAGGCACGAGTGATAAAGGTCTTAGCTGGTTCGATACGCCCCATCAATTCCACTACAATAGTAATGTCCTTGTCTGATAAAATATCATCTACATTGGTTACAAAGTTAAAGTCATTTCCTGCTGCAAGCAAGCGGTTCTTTTCATCTTCATCCTTGACCAATACCTTGGCTACTTCAATCTCTGAATGAGCTGACTGAACGATTTTTTCTCCATTTTCCTTTAGGAGGAAAGGCACACCACTTGCAACGGTACCAAATCCAAGTAAAGCAATTTTAACTGTCATGTTTGTCTCCTAGAAATTTTCTGATATAGCCATTATAACAGAATTTTGTGAAAATTCCTATTATAGTAAATCACTATTTCAGTCTAGTAAAGAAAAAACGAATCCCATGATTCGTCTTTCTTGATAAATGAAAATTGATTTTAAAAATTATGAACAAATCTTTTGCAGACCGAGAACTGCGTCATGGTTAATCAATATTTGCCCATACTCTTGCAAAACGGAACGACTGATGTCACTGTCGTCTGCAAACTCACGCATACGAGCCAAGAGCCAGGCTGGATATGGACTTGGATGATTTTCCACATCAACTAAGATTGTCAAATAATAGTGTCCATTCATCTTATAGAGTTCAGAGGTTTCCATCTGGTAGTTAACCGTCTTTGCAAAAGCAACTAAGTCAGCAAGGCTTGCAAAGCGCAGGATATAGTAGATATAAGGTTCTTTCTTACTCTCAGTCTCCTTGTCTGCCTGCTCTTGCTCTTCTTCCTTTGCTTCGACCTGCTCTAGAGATTGGATGGCCTCAATATCGTCCTTGGTTTTATCTGCAATACTCTTTTCCAAGGTTTTGAGAAATTCATCTGGCGACATTTGGGCTAATTCTTCCATATCTGGTAGATCCGCCAAATCTTCAAAATCCAGATTTTGGTCAATCTTAGACTTGGTCACAAAGACGTCGACCTTATCAGGTTTTGGCGTCACGCGGAAACTCAGCATGCCACTATCCAAGAAATTGTCTGGCATCTCTAACTCATCTAAAATAGCATAGAAAAACTCTTCGGTTTTTTCCTGCGGAACGAGAAAGTCTGCAATCTCCATTCCCCGATCCATCAAATCATCTAAAGTCATCGTGATTTTTAGTGTTGTATCACTAATTTGTTTCATCTTCATATCTAGTAACCTCATACTTTCAGTCTATCTATTATACTAGATTTTTACGATTTTATCAAAAGAATGAAGCGAGAATGT
>CAURRB010000106.1:0-3417 GCA_963527085.1 Streptococcus oralis | reverse complement strand
TCATCGTTCAAAATGAGAAGCGTATGCTTCAAGAAGCAGTTGACGCTTTGATTGATAATGGTCGTCGTGGTCGTCCGATCACAGGACCAGGTAGCCGTCCACTGAAATCATTGAGCCACATGCTTAAAGGGAAACAAGGACGCTTCCGTCAAAACTTGCTCGGTAAACGTGTTGACTTCTCAGGACGTTCCGTTATCGCCGTTGGTCCAACTCTTAAGATGTACCAATGTGGTGTGCCACGTGAAATGGCGATTGAGCTCTTTAAACCATTCGTCATGCGTGAAATCGTTGCCCGTGATATCGTTCAAAACGTAAAAGCTGCTAAACGCTTGGTGGAACGCGGAGATGAACGTATCTGGGATATCCTTGAAGAAGTAATCAAAGAACACCCAGTACTTTTGAACCGCGCACCGACCCTTCACCGTTTGGGTATCCAAGCCTTCGAGCCAGTCTTGATTGATGGTAAGGCCCTTCGCTTGCACCCACTTGTCTGTGAAGCCTACAATGCCGACTTTGACGGGGACCAAATGGCCATCCACGTACCGCTTTCAGAAGAAGCTCAAGCAGAAGCTCGTATCTTGATGTTGGCTGCTGAGCATATCTTGAACCCGAAAGATGGTAAACCAGTTGTTACTCCATCTCAGGACATGGTTTTGGGTAACTACTACTTGACCATGGAAGAAGCTGGTCGTGAAGGTGAAGGAATGGTCTTCAAAGACCGTGACGAAGCGGTTATGGCATACCGCAATGGTTATGTTCACCTCCACTCACGTGTTGGTATTGCAACAGACAGCCTTAACAAACCATGGACAGAAGAGCAAAAACACAAGGTCTTGCTGACAACAGTTGGTAAAATCCTCTTCAACGACATCATGCCAGAGGGTCTACCATACTTGCAAGAACCAAAAAATGCCAACTTGACAGAAGGCGTTCCAGCTAAATACTTCTTGCCACTTGGTGGAGATATCAAGGAAGCAATCAGCAATCTTGAACTCAACCCTCCATTCAAGAAGAAAAATCTTGGAAATATCATCGCTGAAATCTTCAAACGTTTCCGTACGACAGAAACTTCTGCCCTACTTGACCGCATGAAGAACCTCGGTTACCACCACTCAACTCTTGCAGGTTTGACAGTGGGTATTGCCGATATCCCAGTCGTTGATGACAAGGCTGAAATCATTGAAGAATCACACAAACGTGTAGAACAAATCACCAAACAATTCCGTCGTGGTATGATCACAGACGACGAGCGCTACAATGCTGTTACCGCTGAATGGCGTGCGGCTCGTGAAAAATTGGAGAAACGTTTGGTTGCCAACCAAGATCCTAAGAACCCAATCGTTATGATGATGGACTCTGGAGCCCGTGGTAACATCTCAAACTTCTCACAGCTTGCCGGTATGCGTGGTCTGATGGCCGCTCCGAACGGACGTATCATGGAATTGCCAATCCTTTCAAACTTCCGCGAAGGTTTGTCAGTATTGGAAATGTTCTTCTCAACTCACGGTGCGCGTAAAGGTATGACTGATACGGCCCTTAAGACAGCCGACTCAGGTTACTTGACTCGTCGTTTGGTTGACGTTGCCCAAGACGTTATCATCCGTGAGGACGACTGTGGAACAGACCGTGGTCTCTTGATCCGTTCTATCGCAGAAGGAAAAGAGATGATCGAGTCTCTCGAAGAGCGTCTCAATGGTCGTTACACTAAGAAAACTGTTAAACATCCAGAAACTGGTGCAGTGATCATCGGTCCAAATGAGTTGATTACAGAAGACAAGGCGCGTGAAATTGTCAATGCTGGTGTGGAAGAAGTTACTATCCGTTCCGTATTTACATGTAACACTCGTCATGGTGTCTGCCGTCACTGTTACGGTATCAACTTGGCGACTGGTGATGCGGTTGAAGTTGGTGAAGCAGTTGGTACAATCGCTGCCCAATCTATCGGGGAACCTGGTACACAGCTTACAATGCGTACCTTCCACACGGGTGGGGTTGCCTCAAATACCGATATCACTCAGGGTCTTCCTCGTGTCCAAGAAATCTTTGAAGCCCGCAATCCTAAAGGGGAAGCGGTTATCACAGAGGTTAAAGGACAAGTTACAGCTATCGAAGAAGATGCATCAACTCGTACCAAGAAAGTCTTTGTTAAGGGTGAAACTGGCGAAGGTGAATACGTGGTTCCATTTACAGCACGTATGCGTGTCGAAGTTGGAGACCAAGTCTCTCGCGGTGCAGCATTGACAGAAGGTTCTATCCAACCAAAACGTCTCCTTGCTGTTCGTGATGTCTTGTCAGTTGAAACTTACCTTCTCGGTGAAGTACAAAAAGTTTACCGTAGCCAAGGGGTAGAAATCGGTGACAAACACATCGAGGTAATGGTTCGTCAAATGATCCGTAAAGTTCGTGTCATGGATCCAGGTGACACAGATCTTCTCATGGGTACCCTCATGGATATCAATGACTTTACAGATGCCAACAAGGATGTTCTTATCGCAGGTGGAGTTCCAGCGACTGGTCGCCCAGTTCTTATGGGAATCACCAAAGCCTCACTTGAAACAAATAGTTTCTTGTCAGCGGCTTCCTTCCAGGAAACAACTCGTGTCCTTACAGATGCGGCCATCCGTGGTAAGAAAGATCATCTCCTTGGACTCAAGGAAAATGTTATCATCGGTAAGATCATCCCAGCTGGTACTGGTATGGCTCGCTACCGTAACCTTGAACCACAAGCTATCAATGAAGCAGAATATCTGGCTCCAGAACAAGAAGAGGCAGAACTTGCTCCTGTAGAGGAAGTTGTGGAAATCCAAGTTGAAGAAACAGTAGAATAAAAGCAAACAAGAGAACCCAAAGGTTCTCTTTGTTTTGTTTCAGAAAATTTTCCCACTTTTTCATAAAGTGTGGTAGAATAGAAGAACTAAAATGCCAAGGAGGTGTCCGTATGGAACAAACATTCTTTATCATTAAGCCAGATGGTGTGAAAAGAGGGCTGGTTGGTCAGGTTCTGAAAAGAATTGAGGAGCGTGGTTTCAAAATCGAAAAATTAGAGTTACGTTCAGCAGTTTCAGAAGCTTTGATTGATCAACACTATCAAGACTTGGTTGAAAAAAGTTTTTATCCTCCTATCCGTCAGTTTATGACTTCAGGACCGGTAGTGGTGGGCATTCTATCAGGACCGAAAGTGATTGAAACTTGGCGGACCATGATGGGTGCTACTCGTCCAGAAGAAGCTCTGCCAGGAACTGTCCGAGGAGATTTTGCCAAGGCTGCAGGAGACAATCAAGCCATTCAAAATGTAGTTCACGGCTCCGATTCGGAAGCTTCTGCAAAACGTGAAATTGCTCTCTGGTTTAAGGATTAGGCTGGTAAAAGAACAGTTCTGTGCACAACAGAGCTGTTTTTTGGTCAGTTGAGCACAAA
>CAURRB010000105.1:0-3443 GCA_963527085.1 Streptococcus oralis | reverse complement strand
AAGTCTGCACCAGCAGCTTTTGCTTCTTCAGCTTTTGCACCACGTGCGAAAACAAGAACGCGTGAAGTTTTACCAGTACCGTTTGGCAATACCATTGCGCCACGGATTTGTTGGTCAGCTTTTTTAACGTCAATGTTCAAGTTGTAAGCAACTTCTACAGTTGCGTCAAATTTTGCAAAGTTAGTTTCTTTTGCAAGTGCTACAGCTTCTTCTACGCTGTATGCTTTTGTGCTGTCGATTTTTTCAAGAGCAGCACGAAGTTGTTTGCTTTTTTTAGCCATTTTCTATTCTCCTTGTAAGTGGTTCAATCGATTTTCATCTCCCACGTCACTTCTCGAAATGATGAAGTCTTGCGGGTTATATTGGGGGTGTTATTGATTAGTCAACAACAGTGAATCCCATAGAACGAGCAGTACCTTCGATCATACGCATTGCAGACTCAATGTTTGCTGCGTTCAAATCTGGCATCTTAGTTTCTGCAATTTCTTGTACTTGTGCACGAGTAACTGTAGCAACTTTAGTTTTGTTAGGTGTACCTGATCCTTTTTCAACACCTGCAGCTTTTTTCAAAAGAACAGCAGCTGGTGGTGTTTTAGTGATGAAAGTAAATGATTTATCTTCGTATACTGAGATAACAACTGGAATGATCATACCAGCTTGGTCAGCTGTACGAGCGTTGAACTCTTTTGTGAATCCCATGATGTTGATACCAGCTTGACCAAGAGCAGGTCCAACTGGTGGAGCTGGTGTAGCTTTACCAGCAGGGATTTGCAATTTTACAAGTTTTTCGACTTTTTTAGCCATTTTTAAATCCTCCTTTGTGGTTTTGGCGGTAATTAGAGATTTTTACCTCCCACAAGTATGCTTTACACATACCTTTCTATTATACACTATTTATCTAAAAATGCAAGAGAAAACTTTCATTTTTAATCGACGTAATCGCCGCCTTCAAAGCCATAGTACTCTTCCAAACTGAGACCACTTGCAGCAATTTCTTTGGCTTCTTTTCCAACGTAGCGAAGATGCCATTCTTCTGCCATGTAGCCAGTCTCTTTTTCCTTGCCTTTGAGATAGCGAACGACAAAGCCATAGTCAGCCGCATGATCCAAGAGCCACTGGGCCGCCTTCTCCTCTGTTACCAATTCTCCATTAGTCCCAATCAAATCAAAAGCAAGACCCGTTTGGTGTTCACTATAACCTGGGCGTGCTGAGTAGCGATCAGCAGCTTCCTTACCATCTTGATTCACATAGTCTTGATAAAGTTTGGTTTGAGTTTCATAACTTCTAAAACCACTGTAGTGATCGCTGATTGGGTAGCCAGCCGCTTGCATTGCTGCAATGAGTTTCAGCAACTCTGCCTTGGCTGTTGGATTTTCTCCAGGGTTATAGTCTTTTGACAAAGGATAGTGCTTATTAGCTATGACGATTTCATCGTATTTCCCTTGAATACTATAGTAGTCTCCCTTATTGACAACTTCTGCCTTCTTCTGACTAGAGGCTTGAGATTTGCTCCCTACAGTTCCTTCAGGTTGACTAGTTTGTTCCGTTTTTTGAGTGTTTTCTTCATTTTTAGGTTTTTCTTGCGAACATGCTGCTAGGGTTACTGCCAGCAAACCAGATAAAACGATGTATCTTTTTTTCATTTTTTCTTCCTCTCTTATACCAAGTGCTTCTCTAATTCATCGGATAAGGCTTTAATCATTTGTTCCAACTCATGGGATTTCACTTGGCAATCTTCTGCCGCCATTTCTTCCCAGGGCACCCACCAGACTGGACCACGGCCATTCAATCCATGACCCCTCATATCACCTGATCGTCTTGGAAAGAGGTGCCAGTGAGCGTGGGCATCTCCATTTCCTAGAAGTTCGATGTTCATCTTTTCAGCTTTAAACGTTTTGGCAACAGCTTCTTGGACCAAACTCATTTCCTCTAGAAAACGAAGTTTTACAGAAGTCTCCATATGGTGGAGTTCTGTGACATGCTCTTTTGCCAGAAATAAGGTATAGCCCTTAAAGTATTGGTGGTCTCCAATAACAACATAGCCTGTTTCTAGTTCTTTTACAAAGTAGGGATTTTCCCCTGCCTTGATACATTCAATTCTTTGACAAATCAAGCACATATTATTCTACCAAGGTACTCTTGAGATAGGCGTCTACCATACGCTCAGTCGCCACGACCGAATCAATGTGTGTTCGTTCGTAAGAGTGACTGGATTCAATACCAGCTCCAAGGAGGGCGTGTTTGACCTCTGCTCCTGCTGACATAGCCGCTGAAGCGTCCGATCCATAAAATGGATAGATATCCAGCTTAAATGGAATATCTTGCTCTTTCGCCAAAGCTACTAAGTGTTGACGGAAGTCATAGTGATAAGGGCCAGAAGCATCCTTGACACAGATAGATACTGTGTACTCATCCGTCTGTTGGTCATCGCCCATAGCTCCCATATCTACAGCTAGATATTCCACTACCTGAGCTGGAATATTGGAGTTGGCACCGTGACCCACCTCTTCGAAGACTGAAAAAGCAAAATGAGTTGTTACTGGCAATTCAATCCCCTCTTCCTTGTAAATACGAAGAAGATTGAGCAAAATTGCTGCGCTGACCTTGTCATCCAAGTGTCGAGACTTGATAAAACCAGTTTCTGTCACAACTGTTCGCGGATCGAAACTAATAAAGTCTCCAACCTCAATACCCAAGGCGCGCGTTTCTTTTTCATTGGTTACTTTTGCGTCCAAACGCACTTCCATATTGTCCTGCGTGCGTTCTGCAGTTCCCGCATCTTTGTAGACATGGCAAGAAGTTTGATGGATAAGAATAGTCCCAGATACCTTTTGACCAGTGCTAGCCACATGAACCATACAGTTCTCCCCTTCAATCATGTTCCAAGGGAAACCACCGATACGGTCCATTTTAAGACGGCCATCCGGTTTGACTGCACGAACAATAGCACCCAGCGTATCCACATGGGCAGTCACATAGCGTTGTTGTTCATCATTTTGACCTTTAATGGTCACATTGACACCACCCTTGGCTGTGCGAACAGGCTGGTAACCAAGCTCTTCTAAAGTATGGACTAGGTAGTCTGAAATCTCACGAGTAAAGCCCGTCGGAGATGCAATAGCGGTTAATTCTTTGATATAGTTTATAGTCTGATTCATTTCTTCACCTCTTTCCTACCATTATAACATTTTTCTAGTCAGACTCCTTCTCAAAAGGAGAAAAACTGTGTTTAGTTGCTTTCACTATAGATCCATGTTATAATACAAATACTTTGATTATGAAAGGAAAGTAACAAATATGAAATCATACTTTAAAGTATCACTAGCCCTTGTGGCTTCACTTGTCCTCTTGCTCGGATGTTCCAAACAAGCATCAACACCTGCAAACAGCAGTTCTAAAGAAGACACAACAACTCAGTCAAGTGAGAGCAAACAAAGCACTGA
>CAURRB010000104.1:0-3462 GCA_963527085.1 Streptococcus oralis | reverse complement strand
CTGCACCGTAAAGAGCAAGACGTGCGTAAACACCGATGATACGTCCACGTGAGTAGGCATCTGGAAGACCAGTTACAGTGTGAGCGTGACGAGCGCGACGAATGTTTGAAGTGTAGGCACGGAAGATACCGTCGTTAACTGTTGTTACGTATTTAGTGAAGATTTCGTGAACAGCTGGATCTGGTTCGTATCCATTTTCTTTCAAAGTAGTTTCAGCCATACGGATACCACCTTTTGGCATGAAGTTCAATTTGAAGAGTTCATCGTTTTGGATACCGAAGATCACTTCGTTTTCTTTGTCGATAAATCCAGCAGGAATATCAGCAATAGATGTTGGACGAGTGTCCATTGGGAAACGAGTTTCTTCGTAGTGTGCTTTTGTTTCTTCTACGATTTTTTTGATGTGAAGTGAACGTTCTGTTGGTCCAGCAAGGAAACTTTCATCTCCATCGTAAGGTGTGTAGTTAGCTTGAACAAAGCGAGAAATACTTGCTTTTTCTTTCCAATCTACGCCTTTGAAGCCTTCCCAAGCTTTATCAAAAATATCTTGTGCTTCAACAACTGTCTTAACAACCATGTTAATGTCCTCTTTTTTCTAGTAACAGTCATCTGTTACATTCTTGAGACAAGTATACCATACAGTAACCGATTTCAACAAGAGAAAATCGCTATTTTAGACGCTTTCTTTTATAATACAGTCTCTTTTTCGTTCTTATCTGTATTATATTTTTGAAAGTCAGGTTGGACTTTTCCACTTTTTCAGAAAAAAGGGTATAATAAATAGAAAACGACACTAGAAAGGGATTGGAATGCTCATATTTCCATTGATAAATGATCTGTCCAGAAAAATCATCCATATCGACATGGATGCCTTTTTTGCTGCGGTGGAAATAAGAGATAATCCCAAGTTAAAGGGCAAACCTGTCATTATCGGAAGCGATCCCAGACAAACAGGTGGGCGTGGTGTCGTTTCTACCTGTAGCTATGAGGCACGAGCTTTTGGTGTTCATTCAGCCATGAGCTCTAAAGAAGCTTATGAGCGCTGTCCCCAAGCTGTCTTTATCTCTGGAAATTATGAAAAGTATAAGACTGTGGGACTTGAGATTCGAGCTATTTTTAAACGCTACACTGATTTGATTGAACCTATGAGTATCGACGAGGCATACTTAGATGTGACGGAAAATAAACTCGGTATCAAGTCTGCAGTCAAAATAGCCCGCCTCATCCAACAAGATATCTGGCAGGAGCTACACCTGACTGCTTCTGCAGGTGTTTCCTATAACAAATTCTTAGCTAAAATGGCTAGTGACTATCAAAAACCACATGGTTTGACAGTGATTCTCCCAGATCAAGCCCAAGACTTCCTCAAACAAATGGACATTGCTAAATTTCATGGCGTGGGCAAAAAAACAGTTGAACGCCTTCATGAAATGGGCATTTATACTGGTGCAGACTTATTGGATGTCTCAGAAGTCACTTTAATCGATCGGTTCGGCAGACTCGGTTTTGAGCTTTATCGAAAGGCAAGGGGCATTCATAACTCACCGGTCAAGTCCGATCGCATTCGTAAGTCCATTGGCAAGGAAAAAACCTACGGAAAGATCCTACAAGTAGAAGAAGACATTAAAAAAGAGCTGACTCTTCTCTCCGAAAAGGTAGCTCACAATCTCAGCAAGCAGGACAAAGCTGGAAAAATCATTATCCTAAAAATACGATATGCTGACTTCTCCACTCTGACTAGACGAAAAAGCCTCCCACAAGCAACACAGGACGCTAGTCAGATTTCTCAAACTGCCCTTCAACTCTACGAAGAACTAGCTTACAAAGAAAAAGGTATCCGTTTACTAGGAATTACGGTGACAGGATTTTAAAAAGCTTGAAGGAAAATTCCTTCAAGCTTTTTCTTATACAAACAAACGCACAAAACTATAGAGCAACAAGACACTACCGAGTACAATACGGTATTTACCAAAGAGTGTAAAGTCGTGCTTCTTCACATAGCTGGTCAAGAAACGAATGGCAACCATGCTGACCGCAAAGGCAACACCCATAGCAACCAAGAGCAAGAACAGTTGTCCAAAACTCAAGAGTTGACCTGCTTTAATAAATTTAAAAATCTTCAAAGCACTAGCTCCGAACATAACAGGAATCCCGAGATAGAAGGTAAACTCTGTTACGACAGAGCGGCTCGTTCCATTCAACAAACCACCAACAATCGTCGCACCTGAACGGCTCGTTCCCGGGAAGAGGGCGAGGACTTGGAAGAGCCCAATGTAAAGGGCTGTTTTATAAGGCAACTTGTCTAACTCTGTTACTGTTGGTTCAATGGCTTGCGCCTTATTTCGTTTTTCAAGATAGATAAAGGCAACACCATAGATAATCAACATGATCGCAACTGAAACCATGTTATGGAAGTTGGCATCAAACCAATCATCTAGTTTAAAAACCAAGAGCAAAGGCAAGGTTGCAACCAAGACTTTTGACCACAATTGCCAAGTTCGACGGACTTCTACCTTAGTTTTACCAGGTTTGAAAGGATTGAGCTTATTAAAGTAAATGACCATAACTGCTAAAATGGCACCAAGCTGAATGACAACATTAAACATGGACATGAAGGCTTCATTTTGGTCCTTGTATTGTACAAATTCTTCAACCAAGATCAAGTGGCCAGTACTTGAAATGGGCAACCATTCTGTAATTCCTTCAACAATCCCAAAAAAGATTGACTTCAAAATTTCAATAAAATACATACATTACTCCTTTTTCTGTCCTCTATTATAGCATAATTTCGGATGTTGCGATAGATTTTTTAGAAGGCGCCGATGCTACCACCGCCTCCGCCTCCTGAGAATCCTCCACCTGAACTTCCACTTCCAGAAGATACAGAGTAATTGCTAGCTGTATTCGCTACAGCAGTATATTGCTTGATTTGTGCAGTTGAGGTGTCGAACTGTGAGTGCCAACCATAGGCTACATAAAGATTCAAATCTGGATTTTCAAGCTGAATATGGCGGACTTTCATTAACTTGCTCACCTTCTTGGCATAACCAAAGAGAGTCGCATAGACCAGTAGACGGTTCCAAAGGACGATGCTCTCTAACTCGGCTTGATCCAGATGAGCGATATCCCGAAGCATATTTTCAAAACTCGTCCAGAGATAGAAGATCTCCGCTCCTTCCTCTGTTAGAACTCCATCGCGATAGGCTCCTCGCGTGGCAAGATAAACCCAGAAACTAGCCCCTAATCCTGTCAAACCTAAGAGTAGAAATGGGATCGAAAAGAAACCATGTGTTTTCCAGCTATAGTAAAAGAAAAGCAGTCCACCTAGAGCTGTTATGGCTGAACAGACTCGCATCCCGAGAGCAAGACGGCGTTCCCCGCTTGTCAAGGGACGATAATAGCTGGGAATACGAAGTACATGGACCTTATCCTTGACACAAGACTGAATGCGTTGAAGTCTTC
>CAURRB010000103.1:0-3467 GCA_963527085.1 Streptococcus oralis | reverse complement strand
ATGACCAACGAATTTTTACATTTTGAAAAAATCAGTCGCCAGACTTGGCAATCATTGCATCGCAAAACAACCCCTCCCTTGACAGAGGAAGAGTTAGAATCCATCAAGAGTTTCAATGACCAGATTAGTCTGCAGGACGTAACGGACGTCTATCTTCCCCTAGTCCATCTTATCCATATTTACAAACGCACCAAAGAGGATTTAGCCTTTTCTAAGGGAATTTTTCTCCAAAGAGAGAGTAAATCTCAGCCTTTTATTATCGGGGTTTCTGGAAGTGTTGCTGTGGGGAAATCGACTACTAGTCGCTTACTTCAGATTCTTTTATCACGTACTCTCCCAGACGCTACTGTAGAATTGGTGACAACTGACGGTTTTCTCTATCCCAATCAAACCTTGATGGACCAAGATATCTTAAATCGCAAAGGTTTTCCAGAAAGTTATGATATGGAAACTTTGCTGAATTTTCTTGATCGTCTAAAGAATGGGCAAGATGTCGATATTCCTGTCTATTCTCATGAAGTGTATGACATCGTTCCTGGAGAGAAACAACGTGTCAAAGCTGCTGATTTTGTCATTGTCGAGGGGATTAATGTCTTTCAAAACCCTCAAAATGAGCGCCTTTACATCACTGACTTCTTTGATTTCTCCATCTATGTGGATGCTGCTGTCGAGGATATTGAAAGCTGGTATCTGGATCGTTTCTTAAAACTGCTCAGCTTTGCCCAAAATGATCCCAACAGCTACTACCACCGTTTTACGCAAATGCCAATTGGAGAAGTTGAAGCCTTTGCACACCAGGTTTGGACCAGTATTAATCTCACAAATCTACAAAACTATATCGAACCGACAAGGAATCGCGCCGAGGTCATTCTCCACAAGACTAAAAACCATGAAATCGATGAAATTTACCTAAAAAAATAATTTCCCCTTGTCAAAACCTAAGTTTTCATATATAATGGTATAGTTAGTAAATATGGAGGTAAGAACATTGGCAAACATTAAATCAGCTATCAAACGCGCTGAATTGAACGTTAAACAAAACGAAAAAAACTCAGCTCAAAAATCAGCTATGCGTACTGCTATCAAAGCTTTCGAAGCAAACCCATCTGAAGAACTTTTCCGTGCTGCTAGCTCAGCTATCGATAAAGCAGAAACTAAAGGTTTGATTCATAAAAACAAAGCAAGCCGCGATAAAGCTCGTCTTTCAGCTAAACTTGCTAAATAAGAAACAGTCCATAGAGGCTGTTTTTTTGTCCTCTAACCAGAAAAGGAAGAAAATGAAAATAGCAATCATCGGATATTCTGGAGCCGGCAAGTCAACTCTAGCTGAAACGTTATCAAACCACTACTCCATTCCCAAACTGCATATGGACACACTCCAATTTCAACCTGGTTGGCAAGACAGTGACCGCGAATGGATGTTGACCGAGATGAAAAACTTTCTCACAAAGCACGAAGCTTGGGTCATCGACGGCAACTACTCTTGGTGTTGCTATGAAGAAAGAATGCTGGAAGCTGACCAAATCATCTTTCTCAATTTTTCACCATGGACTTGTCTCTTTCGAGCCTTTAAACGGTATCTCACATACCGAGGCAAGGTCAGAGAAAGTATGGCTGCAGGTTGCCCTGAACGCTTTGATTGGGAATTTATCCGATGGATTCTCTGGGATGGGCGGACAAAGAATGCTAAAGAACGCTATCAACGGGTTCAAGAAACCTACCCTGAGAAAGTAATTGTCCTCAAGTCGCAAAAGGAGATGGACCACTTCTTAGAAAATCTCGCACATAACAAGAAAAACCAACGTGCCTAACGTTGGTTTTTTGCTATTAGCCAATCACACTTCCGTTTGGTACAGCTGGATCAACTGTGAGAAGGGTTAATTTGCCTTCATGTTCAGCTGAGAGGATCATGCCTTGGCTGACATATTTTTTCATCATCTTACGCGGTTTAAGGTTGGCAACGATTTGAACTTTCTTGCCGACCAATTCTTGTTCGTTTGGATAGTATTTTGCAATTCCAGATAGGATTTGACGGTCTTCGCCATCACCTACATCTAGGCGGAATTGGAGCAACTTGTCAGAACCTTCCACTTTAGACACTTCTTTGACTTCTGCGACACGGATCTCAACCTTGTCAAAGTCTTCAAACTTGATTTCATCCTTGTTGAGTTTGAGTTCAACTTCATCTGGATTCCATTCTTTTTCGACTGCTGGTTTGTTGCCTTCCATTTGTTCCTTGATATAGGCAATCTCTTCTTCCATGTCCAGACGCGGGAAGATTGGTGTTCCTTTGGCAACAACAGTCACACCTGCAGGAAAATCTGCCAAGCTCAAGTTTTCTAGGCTAGAAACTTCTGCTAGACCAAGTTGTGCCAATACGGCGCGACTAGTTTCCATCATAAATGGCTCAATCATGTGAGCTACGACACGAAGGCTAGCTGCCAAGTGGCTCATGACACTTGCTAATTGGTCACGAAGAGCTTCATCCTTGGCCAAGACCCATGGAGCAGTCTCGTCGATGTATTTGTTGGTACGAGAGATAAGAGTCCAAACTGCTTCAAGAGCACGTGGGTAGTCAACTGCTTCCATGTGTGTATGGTAGTCTGCGATTGATTGTTCTGCAACCTCAGCAAGAGCATTATCAAAGTCTGTCACACCTTCTACGTAGGCAGGGATTTGCCCATCAAAGTACTTGTTGATCATGGAAACCGTACGGTTGAGGAGGTTTCCGAGGTCATTTGCCAATTCATAGTTGATACGGCCTACATAGTCTTCAGGAGTGAAGGTTCCGTCTGAACCGACTGGAAGGCTACGCATGAGGTAGTAACGAAGTGGATCCAGTCCATAACGTTCTACTAGCATTTCAGGGTAAACGACATTCCCTTTAGACTTAGACATCTTGCCGTCTTTCATGACGAACCAACCGTGGGCAATCAAGCGGTCAGGCAATTTCATATCCAACATCATGAGAAGGATTGGCCAGTAGATAGAGTGGAAACGAAGAATGTCTTTTCCGACCATGTGGAAGACTGTTCCGTTCCAGAACTTGTCGTAGTTAGCATGATCGTCTTGACCGTAACCAAGAGCAGTCGCATAGTTAAGAAGGGCATCAATCCAAACGTAGACAACGTGTTTTGGATTGGAAGGGACTGGCACACCCCAGGTAAAGGTTGTACGAGAAACCGCTAAGTCTTCCAAACCTGGCTCAATAAAGTTACGCAACATTTCATTGAGGCGACCATCAGGAGTGATAAAATCAGGATGTGATTTGAAAAATTCAACCAAGCGATTTTGGTATTTGCTGAGGCGAAGGAAGTAAGACTCTTCTGAAACCCATTCAACCTCGTGACCTGATGGAGCAATACCGCCCGTTACATTTCCAGCTTCATCACGGAAAACTTCCGCAAGCTGGCTTTCTGTAAAGAATTCCTCATCTGAAACTGAATACCAACCAGAGTATTCACCCA
>CAURRB010000102.1:0-3556 GCA_963527085.1 Streptococcus oralis | reverse complement strand
AAGTAACCTTGGCTGTTTAGGCGAAGGGCATCTGCACGAATCAGGGCTTTCTAAGTGACTATTTCCGCCAAATATTATTTATATCAGGAGGACATACATATGTCACGTTATACAGGACCATCTTGGAAACAAGCTCGTCGCCTTGGCCTTTCACTTACAGGTACAGGTAAAGAATTGGCACGTCGTAACTACGTACCAGGACAACACGGACCAAACAACCGTTCTAAATTGTCAGAATACGGTTTGCAATTGGCTGAAAAACAAAAACTTCGTTTCACTTACGGTGTAGGTGAAAAACAATTCCGTAACTTGTTCGTACAAGCTACTAAGATCAAAGGCGGAATCCTAGGTTTCAACTTCATGCTTCTTTTGGAACGTCGTTTGGATAACGTTGTTTACCGTCTTGGCCTTGCGACTACTCGTCGTCAAGCTCGTCAATTCGTAAACCACGGTCACATCCTTGTTGACGGAAAACGCGTTGATATCCCATCATACCGCGTAACTCCAGGTCAAGTGATCTCAGTTCGTGAAAAATCATTGAAAGTTCCAGCAATCCTTGAAGCAGTAGAAGCTACTCTTGGACGTCCAGCATTCGTATCATTCGATGCTGAAAAATTGGAAGGTTCATTGACTCGCTTGCCAGAACGCGACGAAATCAACCCAGAAATCAACGAAGCACTTGTCGTTGAATTCTACAACAAAATGCTTTAATTTTAAGAAATATCTTACAGAAAGCCTACAACAGTGGGCTTTTTGCTTTGTCTTAAAATGTTGATTTCTGGGTTTGGGCAATGTCAAAAGGAGTGCTTTTATTCACTGAGAATCTTTCTAGCTATAGTGTAAAGAAATCCGTGTTTTAGTTGACTTTTCCGCCCTCATTTTCAGCTTTTGTGCTAAAATAGATTTATAAACTTAAGATAAGGAATGTTTATGAAATCGGGTAATGTATTATTGAAAGGATGCCTTTATTTCTGGGGTGGCTTGTTTTTGCTGGGTCTCTTGGTTCAGGTAGCTCTGCCTTTGGCAATTTGTGGTTTGATAGGTTTCGGGGCTTATCTAGCCTATAAGCGTTGGCGTTATCCTCTTTTGAAGGATCGTTCTTTGGAAGATCAGATTGAGCTTTTAAAAGCGCGGATTCGTCAGGCTGATAAAGATATCCAGCAGTTAGAAGAGACCTTGTCTGAGAAAGGCTCAGCAGCCTATAAAAGCCTAGCTAACCAGGTCTTGATTGAACTTCAAGAAATTCATCAAGAGGCTAATCGTTTAAAATCTTATATTGACGAAGCTGTTTATAGTCGCATTGATAAAAAGGTTCGCTCAGTAAGGGCGACCATAGACGTCCAGCTAGAGCGACTAGAAAGAGAGAGTCTGGTAGACATCGAAAACAAGGAGCCCGAAGAATTGGCGCCTGAATTGTCTCAGACCTTGGCAAATATTGCTGCGGACCATCAAGCGATTCTTGACAAAATCGAGTCATCGGATGTTGGAGCCAAAGAAGAGCTGACAGCCATCCATAGTTTAAAAATGGAGAAATTCCAAACAATTTTAGAGGGCTATTTAAAGATTAAGGCAAATCCAAAAAATTATAATCGGGCGGAAGAACGCTTGGAACAAGCTAAAGCAGCTATCGAACAATTTGACCTTGAACTAGACCAAGTTTTGAGAGAGCTCAATGAAACAGATATGCGCGATTTTGATATTAGCCTGCGTATCTTAGGAAAAGATCGCAAAGAATAGGGTAGACACAAAGGAGTAACCATGACAGAATTTAATTTTGATATTGATCAGATTGCTAATAATACAGTGGCCAAAGTGGACAAGACAACCGAAATCATCGAGACCAATACAGGCTCAGCCCAGACGATCACCTTTCTTGAAAAGCTAAGTCCTGAGCAACAAGAGCAAATCAAGGCGCGCGTCCCTCAGTTGGTGGATCAGTTTGTCACAGACCAAAATGCTCTCTTGGACTTTGGTCAATCAGCGGTGGAAGGTGTCAATGGTACGGTTAACCGTATTTTGACCGAGCAGAAGAAACTGCAAATTCCTCAGGTGGATGACCTGCTGAAAAATACCAACCGTGAGCTCCAAGGTTTTGTAGCCAAATATAAGAATGCTGAAATTGCAGAGTTGGAAGAAAAGCCAAACTTTTTGCAAAAATTGTTTAAAAAGAGCCAGAACAGTCTGCAAGAATTTTATTTTGACTCAAAAACAGTTGAGCAAAAGCTAGATGGCATGGCTGCTGCTGTGGTCAAGCAAGAAGATGTGCTGGCGCGAAATATTGTTTCTGCTGAAATGCTGATTGAGGACAATACCAAATCCATTGAAAATCTAGTGGGAGTTATTTCCTTTATAGAAGCAAGCCAGACAGAAGCTGGCAATCGTGCTGCAGAACTGAAGGCTCAAGTTGACCAACTAGATTCAAGTACGGTAGAATATCAAACCAAGTCCCAAGAATTAGCTCGTATGGCTGAAGTGGTCAATACACTGGAACAACAACATACAGAGTATGTTAGTCGCCTTTACGTAGCTTGGACGACGACTCCACAAATGCGTAATCTCGTCAAAGTTTCATCGGACATGCGCCAAAAATTGGGCATGCTTCGTCGCAATACCATTCCAACCATGAAGCTTTCGATTGCTCAACTTGGTATTTTGCAACAATCGATGAAATCAGGTGTCGTGGCAGATGCCATTGTCAATGCCAACAATGCCGCCCTTCAGATGCTAGCTGAAACCAGCAAGGAAGTGATTCCGCAGATGGAACGAATTGCCCAAAGTCCAACAGTAGCTGTTGAATCCGTCACCAAACTTGCTGAAAGTCTAGTCGCTCAAAACCAAGGTATCGTTGCTGCCATTGAGTTGGGACGTCAGAAACGTGCTCAACTAGAAACAACCATCGTCAAATCCGCAGAAATGATCAACGATTCTGTTAAACTCCGCGATGAGAAAATCGTCCAAGCCCTTCTAGACCAAGGAAAGGCTGCTCAGAAAGAAGTACAAGAATAAAAATAAATCCTCTGCAATGTAGATTTGCAGGGGATTTTATTCGTTTTTGTGAACAAGCCAGGTGGAATACTTTCTCCCAAGCCAGAGAGCAAAGAGGAGATTGATGACGACGATGCCTGAACCGACCAGTGAAAATAGGAAAAATTCGCTGGTCGAAACTCGCCATAAATGTACAATGTCTGTAATCAAATAAGCACTGACAGGAAAACAAATGGTAGAAGTAATCAGAGCAGGGATATACTTGCGAAGAAGGATTGATTGTCCGATATGGAGCAAGAGATGAAGTGCAAAGGCCACAAATCCCCCTAGCCAAACTAGTTCAAGAACTCTAGATTGAGTAAAATACGCTAATAAAGTGATGGATAAGACAAGGAAAAATTCTTCAAAAACAGCAAGGGCAAATCCCTCTGTTGTCATTTCCTTGTGGATTTTGAGAATAGTTGGCGCCTTTTGGGCAAGCAAGGTTTCGTTGAGACGGATCCAAGGGACAAGACCGATAATTTCTTCCATATCGTGAAAGATAAAAAGTAGAGGAAACATCCAAAGATAA
>CAURRB010000101.1:0-3692 GCA_963527085.1 Streptococcus oralis | reverse complement strand
TCGTCCTTCTTGGCTATATGGTTAAGTTCTATCCTGAAACGCTGGTCGGTTTTGACCAACCGCTTCAGACAGCTATTCGTGGGGACTTGCCAGATTATTTGACAGTTCTGTTCCGAGCCATCACACGCCTGATCGATATCCCAGTGATTATCACCTGGGTTGCCATCGCAGCCGTTATCTTTTATCGTAAGCAGTGGAAAATAGAAAGCTACTTCATGGCGGGCAATCTAGCCTTAGCTGGTCTTTTAATCGTGACCTTTAAAAATATCTACCAGCGCCCACGACCAGCTATCTTACATTTAGTCGAGGAGAAGGGATTTTCCTTCCCAAGCGGGCATTCTCTGGCTGTAACCTTGATGGTAGGCACTTTGATTGTCATTCTCAGTCAACGAATTAAAGATCCAGTCTGGAGAAAAATTGTGCAAATCGTCCTTGGCTTCTACCTAGTCAGTGTGCTCCTATCTCGGGTCTATCTGGGAGTTCACTACCCATCAGATGTTCTTGCCAGTTTCTGTGTGGGCTTGGGAGTCTTGTTTATCGAATTTCCTTTCTATGACAAGCTTCGCTTCCAATGGCGATTTAAAGGCAAGCAGAAGTGAGATAGGTCTTGCAAGAATGGTAAAAATCTGATAAACTAAGTAGTAATTGAATAGAAATCCGCAAGACTAGTAACTCAAGGGAAGTATATCAGGGAGGAGAGCCGTGACTGCAAGCTCTCTATATGAAAGCTGGGCGAATTCACTTGCGCATGGATTTAGAAATGAAGGTCTGACTTGTCAGATGAAAACGGATGGTACCGCGTGTCAACGCTCCGAGTGGAGTTTTTGGCATGTGGTTTTCTTTTTATCTACGAGAGACTGATGGAGGAATTATGTCAACTATTGAAGAACAATTAAAAGCGCTTCGCGAAGAAACGCTGGCTAGCTTGAAGCAGATTACTGCTGAAAATGAAAAAGAGATGCAAGACTTGCGTGTCTCTGTCCTTGGTAAAAAAGGGTCGCTTACGGAAATCCTCAAAGGGATGAAGGATGTCTCTGCTGAGATGCGTCCAATCATCGGGAAACATGTCAATGAAGCGCGTGATGTCTTGACAGCGGCCTTTGAAGAAACAGCTAAGCTCTTGGAAGAAAAGAAAGTGGAAGCTCAACTAGCAAGTGAGAGCATTGATGTTACGCTTCCAGGTCGCCCAGTTGCGACAGGTCACCGTCACGTTCTCACTCAAACTAGTGAAGAAATCGAAGATATCTTCATCGGGATGGGTTACCAAGTCGTGGATGGCTTTGAAGTAGAGCAAGACTACTACAACTTTGAGCGCATGAACCTTCCAAAAGACCACCCGGCTCGTGATATGCAGGACACTTTCTATATCACAGAAGAAATCTTGCTCCGTACTCACACGTCTCCAGTTCAAGCGCGTGCTATGGATGCTCATGATTTTTCAAAAGGTCCTTTGAAGATGATCTCACCGGGGCGCGTATTTCGTCGTGATACGGACGATGCGACTCACAGTCACCAGTTCCACCAAATCGAAGGATTGGTTGTTGGGAAAAACATCTCTATGGCAGACCTTCAAGGAACCCTTCAGTTGATTGTCCAAAAGATGTTCGGTGAAGAGCGTCAGATCCGTTTGCGTCCATCTTATTTCCCATTCACAGAGCCATCTGTTGAGGTGGATGTTTCCTGCTTCAAGTGTGGTGGAGAAGGATGTAACGTATGTAAGAAAACAGGTTGGATCGAGATTATGGGTGCCGGTATGGTTCACCCACGTGTCCTTGAAATGAGTGGAATCGATGCGACTGTTTACTCTGGATTTGCCTTTGGTCTTGGACAAGAGCGTGTCGCTATGCTCCGTTACGGAATCAACGATATCCGTGGATTCTACCAAGGAGATGTCCGCTTCTCAGAACAGTTTAAATAAGATTGAAACCTGAAACACAGTCCTATACAGTCCTAGTCATTTTCTCTCGATGAGAATAGTAAGGACTGACTCGAAGAAAAAGAAAGGAATTGAAAAGGTCTTACTTGGTGGGATCTTACAATCAGAATTATGCTTGTATCTTATAAATGGTTAAAAGAATTGGTGGACATTGATGTGCCATCACAAGAGTTGGCTGAGAAAATGTCAACTACAGGGATCGAGGTCGAAGGTGTCGAATCACTGGCTACTGGTCTCTCAAAAATTGTCGTCGGTGAGGTCTTATCTTGCGAAGATGTACCAGAAACTCACTTGCATGTCTGTCAGGTTAACGTTGGCGAAGAAGAAGCCCGTCAAATCGTTTGTGGTGCCCCCAATGTGCGTGCTGGTATCAAGGTCATGGTGGCTCTTCCGGGAGCTCGTATTGCTGACAATTACAAGATTAAAAAAGGGAAAATCCGTGGTTTAGAGTCACTTGGAATGATCTGTTCGCTTGGTGAATTAGGTATTTCTGACTCGGTCGTACCGAAGGAATTCGCAGATGGTATTCAAATCTTGCCTCAAGATGCAGTACCAGGTGAGGAAGTCTTCTCATATCTAGACTTGGATGATGAAATCATCGAACTTTCTATCACACCAAACCGTGCAGACGCTCTATCTATGCGTGGTGTGGCTCACGAAGTAGCAGCTATCTATGATAAGGCAGTTAACTTTAAAGCATTTACCTTAACAGAAACAAATGAATCTGCAGCAGACGCCCTTTCTGTAGGCATTGAGACAGACAAGGCGCCTTACTATGCGGCCCGTATCTTGGATAATGTGACCATCGCACCAAGTCCACAATGGTTGCAAAACCTTCTTATGAATGAAGGTATCCGTCCCATCAATAACGTTGTAGACGTGACCAACTATATCCTACTCTACTTTGGTCAACCGATGCATGCCTTTGATTTGGATACCTTTGAAGGCAATGACATCCGTGTGCGTGAAGCACGTGCTGGTGAAAAATTGGTGACCTTGGACGGTGAAGAACGTGACTTGGAAACAAATGACTTAGTTATCACTGTCGCAGACAAGCCAGTAGCCCTTGCAGGTGTCATGGGTGGTCAAACAACAGAAATCTCTGAAAATTCTAGTCGTGTTGTCCTTGAAGCAGCTGTCTTCAATGGCAAATCCATCCGCAAGACTAGCGGACGCCTCAACCTTCGTTCTGAATCATCTTCTCGCTTTGAAAAAGGTATCAATGTGGCAACTGTTAACGAAGCCCTTGATGCTGCGGCGAGCATGATTGCGGAACTTGCAGGTGCGACTGTGCGTAAGGGTATCGTTTCAGCAGGAGCGCTTGATACTTCTGATGTAGAAGTTTCTTCGACTCTGGCTGACGTTAACCGCGTCCTTGGTACGGAGCTTTCATATGCTGATGTGGAAGATGTCTTCCGTCGTCTTGGCTTTGGACTTTCTGGAAATGCTGAAGCCTTCACAGTCAGCGTACCTCGTCGTCGTTGGGATATTACCATCGAAGCGGACCTCTTTGAAGAAATCGCCCGTATCTATGGTTATGATCGCTTGCCAACTAGTCTTCCAAAAGATGATGGTACAGCTGGTGAATTGACTGCGACACAAAAATTGCGCCGTCAAGTTCGTACCATCGCTGAAGGAGCAGGTTTGACAGAAATCATCACCTACGCTCTGACAACGCCTGAAAAAGCAGTTGAGTTTACGGCTCAACCAAGTAACCTTACAGAACTCATGTGGCCAATGACAGTGGACCGTTCTG
>CAURRB010000100.1:0-3700 GCA_963527085.1 Streptococcus oralis | reverse complement strand
GTAAATCGGCTTGAAATTTGCATCTTCTTCTCCTTTCATTGATATTTTATTCATCTTTTCCCGTATAAACATTATACCGTTTTTGGTTTCCCTGTCAAATATTATAGACTGATTATCTTCTCCATGCAAAAAGTCCTGTATCCCTCTTGGTACCCAGAACGGCGGAAGAAATACAAAGACTTATTTTTTATGCAATTTTACGGACAATCCCTTTTGTTTTATGACTTGACCAGACTGAGCTGATAGACACCCCAGCACCAACTAAGGTAAACACAGCTAACATAGCTAGATTATAAAAATAGTTATCTGGAAAATCACCGCTAAAGATTAATTGATTCACCACTCGGAAAGCAAAGGCAAACTCAACCCCTAGTTTGGCAACGACTTCCATCGCCAAATCAATTTGATTCACTAGAAAGACAGTAATCACCATCCAAATAGAGGAAATCACAATCCCCTTTCGAGATACCTTTCTTCCAAGGATTTCATATCCTTTAATGGTACAAATCCCCAGAACAATACCCGCTACCATAGCTACATAACCTAGACGAGCGATAAATAGAGCAACTGCTCCACCAATCAAGGCTCCAAGCAACGCACCAACTGCTCCAAGAAGAACATTTTCCTTCTGGTTTTGATAAGAATCCACCTCGATTTGAAGGTTGCTCTTCAGCAATTGATAGCTTTCCTCGTTGATAAGGAAAATTGAATCACCTAATTGATAGAGACCAACGGGACCCTCCTGACCGCTATAGGCACACACTTGGACGAAATGATGGGTTTCAAGGAATGCAACGAGGTCTGTTATGAGCGTCTGTAACTTTTCAATTGTTTTTGATTTGCGCATGGCACCTTTTACGACAAAAGAAACAAGGTACTGATTGATAGACAAGGTCGACAAGTTTGGAAGAGATTCACTCTTAAACTCATCCCAAACCAATTCATTTTCTTCTGAATCCGCAGGATTACCATTCAAACTCACACTGACACAAAGTCGAAACTGATTTTTCACATCAGTTTCTTGCAGGAAAAGTAAATAGCCTGACTGCGTGCCATAAATACTACGCGAATCTTCGTCAAATTGCAAGCCCAACTCCGAGGCAATAGCGTGTAACTCTTCTGGTTTCATTATCTGTCTCCTCTTATTTTGAATATCAATTAGTATGAGATTCAAATTAGTTATATTCCGTTATTCTAACATAAATTTGAGAAGCCGTCAATTCGTATCCAGTTCGACTTATCGGGAAACAGCAGTCCCTAGACTCTCTGATTTCTGACTAGAAATCCTCTTAAAACCAATCTTTCTTGTCTCTTTCCATCCAAAGCTCAACATCCTGATCATAACCTTCTTGTTCACTAATCTGACCTAACAGTTCGTGATTATGAGTATGGTGAATCCCATTTACCAAACTTTCATAGTAGACCTGAAAATAGGGGAGCTTCAAATCTTTAGCCAACTGCAATTCAGCTTCTACATCATAATCCACTCGACGAAAATCAACATCAGACAAACCTGCCTCATCAAACTCTAAGATCATATACTGGGCCCGCAGGTCCTTACGCAACTTCGCATCTAGAAAGAAAGGTTGTCCAATGGAACCTGGATTAAGAATCAACTGTCCATCACTTCCGTAACGAAGCAACTGTTGGTGGATATGGCCATATACTGCGATAGAGGCGTGTGGATTCGTCACCAATCTATCAAAATCTTCTTGTTTTCCCGTATGAATCAACTCTCTACCCCAGTTTTTATCAGGGAGATGGTGAGTGATTCCCACCATCAAATCACCAAACTGACGATGAACTTGCATGGGTTGATTATTGAGGTCTTCGATTTCTTCAGGGCTGACCTCCTCTAAGATGTACTGACTTTGACGCAGGAGATAACGATGACTCGCTATTGTAGGATCTAACTTGCGATGCAGACCTCGCCAGAGACTATTCTCCCAATTTCCCAGAACTCTTACTGTAATAGGCAAGCTAGCTAAGAGGTCCAAGATCCTTCTACGTCCTGTCCCTGGCATCAGAATATCCCCTAAAAGCCAGTACTCATCTACCTCTGCAGCTTTAGCATCATCCAGTACAGCTTCCAAAGCTGTCGTATTTCCATGTATGTCTGAAAGAACTGCTATTTTGGTCATTCTTTCTCCTCATTCTCTTACTTCTTTTGTTAGTATTATAACAGAAAACACTCGAAAAGATCACTATCACTGATCACTGGATTAAATTGTAAGAGCTTCTAAATCGTGCTATAATATAAGTAGAGATTTCCCCTTCATTTAGGATTATGTGGTCTACAATATCTCTCAATTTTTCCAGATTGGAGGACTATTGCCATGCGGAATTATCTTAAGTATATCCCATACTACCTTGTCACTTTCTTTTTTTACTGGCCCCTCTATGAGCTCCTCTCTCTACTCATCTCTGACCCATATACACTGAAGGGACTGTACATTTATAACATCATCCTCTTCTCACCTCTGGTAACCTTTATCGTATCGCTACTTTATAGCTATCGATTTCATTTCTCACTTTGGTGGCTACTCGGTATTGGTCTGCTCTATTGCTTTACCATCATCACCTTTGGTGAGTTCATCCTACTTTACTTCCTAGCCTATGAACTCTTTGCCCTACTTGGGTTGGCTGCTGGTGTGGGGATCAAGCATGTCTTCCAGCGAGAGAAAAATAAAAAAATTATACAAAAACCTTGAAAATTCTCGCAATCATGCTATAATAATGCATAGAGACAAGTCACTTAGTCCCTTTCTACTAGAGAGTGCGTGGTTGCTGGAAACGCATAGAAAGCCTAAACTGATACTACTCTACTGACTTTTATGCAAACATAAAACGGTGGCTACGTTAAAGCCAATCAGAGGTGTCCCTCTTTTTTGAGGAACATGAATGAAGGTGGAACCACGTTGCGACGTCCTTTTAGGATGTCGTTTTTATTTTGTCAGAAGGAGGAAGAATGATGCTTTATATGATTGGCGGATCGCCTTGCAGTGGAAAGTCAACAATTGCCTCACTTCTTGCTAGACAGTATCAACTACTTCATATCAAACTGGATGATTTGGTAGACGAGATGATGAGTCAAGCAAGTGCAGACTCACAGCCAATTTGCCTTCTTAGGCAGGATAGAAATCCAGAACAAATCTGGATGAGAAATCCAGAAGAGATGGCAGATGAAGAATGGCGCTTTTATGAAGAGATTTTTCCTTATGTAAAATCTTACTTGATAAAAAATCAAAACAGACCTCTCTTGGTGGAGGGAGCAGGACTTTTGCCTCACTTGGTAAAGGAGCTTGAATGTCAAGTATCTTCCTATCTATGCTTGACTCCGACAGCTGATTTTCAAAAAAAGCATTATATACAGAGAGAATGGGTTCCTTATGTCTTAGAGGGTACAACCAACCCCGAGCAAGCTTTTGAAAACTGGATGCAACGAGACATTCTTTTTGCTCAAATGGTTCGGAAGGAAGCGGTGAGATTAGGCTATCCTAGCCTCGTAACAGATGGTAGTCAATCAGAGAATCAGACTGCGGAAGAAGTTGCTCGGCTCTTAAAATTGTCCAACAAAAATAGAATAAATATTTAAGGAGAAAACCATGATTAAGATTACTTTCCCAGATGGCGCTGTTCGTGAATTCGAATCTGGCGTTACAACTTTTGAAATTGCCCAATCTATCAGCAATTCCCTAGC
>CAURRB010000099.1:0-3724 GCA_963527085.1 Streptococcus oralis | reverse complement strand
GAGAATGATAGCCTAATTCCAAAATAGATTGCCCAACATTCCTCTGAACCATTCCTTCTCGTAGAACATTCGAATAAGATTGATGGTACTGGATAGTGACGCCGTTCTCTCTAGCTGTAAAGGGTAATGACTTCAGTGATTCTGTAATTTCTACTTCGTTGAAATCACCTAAGAAAAAGAAATCAATACGATCATTTTTCAGAGCATTTTGAAAGCACGCGTGGCTACTTTCTGGAGACTCATTTGAAATACTATTTCGTAAATCACTGTATCTCAATTGAAGACGCTCATCATGAAAGAACAAGCTATCCAACTCCTTATGAGCAAAATAAAATGAATCATCCATATCAGTAGCTAAACTAGCCAATAACTGTTTTCTTTCAATTTCAAATAGGGCTGGCTCAAAAGCACCATCTTGAGCTAAGGGAGCAAATAAAGTCTGTTTCACCAATTCCAAAATTCGAGAAGTCAAGACATTCTTTTTACTTAAAAAATCATCCCTCACATAAGTAAACGTTAAGTCAAGAATATGTGCCTGTCCCCTACGATAAGCACTTGTGGAAATATCTGTTCCATATAAACTTGCCAAGTATCTGCGAAATACTTGTGATGTGGGATAAGCTTGATTTGCCGTCTCCAACATACTCGCACTTAACATACGTCCTGCTATTGTCTCAAGAGATAAGGGAGCAGTAAAACGAATAGTGATTTTATTTGTTTTAAACTTTTTGGATTGAACAAAATGTGCTGAAATTCCAGGCACTAATTCCATACCTTACCTCCTTACATATAGAGTTCTATTATACCACGAAAATCAAAATTTTTCTTGTTCTCTTTATAGCTTTAAAGAGTAAAATCGTTTTCATTTCAGCTAACTTTCCTTCAGCTATTTCAAGGAAAATATGGTATAATACCAAAGATTGAGGTGAATTATGGAATACAAATTATTTGAAGAATTTATTACGCTCCAAGCCCTCCTAAAAGAGCTTGGAATTATACACAGCGGTGGTGCTATCAAATCCTTTTTAATAGATCATCAAGTTTACTTTAATGGCGAGTTAGAAAGTAGACGTGGGAAAAAAATCCGTATTGGAGATACGATTGACATTCCTGATTTAAAGATTGACATCACCTTGACACAACCAAGTTTAAAAGAGCAAGAAGAGTATCAAGCAGATAAGATTGAGAAAGAGCGAATTGCTAAACTTGTCAAAGAGATGAATAAAGGTGTCAAGAAAGAAAAACAAAAAACTTCTTCATCACCTAAAACCAAACAAGTTCCACGTTTTCCAGGAAGATAACCATGTGGCTCCAACATTTAACAATTAAAACCTTTCGAAACTACAAAGAGGCAAAAATTGATTTCAATCCAAAATTAAATGTCTTTCTAGGTCAAAATGCACAAGGAAAAACCAATATTCTAGAAGCAATCTATTTCTTAGCCTTGACACGTAGTCATCGGACTCGTACAGATAAAAATCTCATTCATTTTGATAACGAGCAACTCCATCTTACTGGCTTGCTACAGAAGAAAACAAGCTCTATCCCTCTAGAAATTGATTTAACGCCAAAAGGGCGTGTGACTAAGGTCAATCACTTAAAACAAGCTCGCCTCTCAGACTACATCGGACATATGAATGTTGTCCTCTTCGCACCTGAAGATCTCCAGCTAATTAAGGGAGCACCTTCTGTCCGTCGAAAGTTTATAGACATCGAACTAGGACAAATTAAACCAATCTACTTGTCAGACTTGTCAAACTACAGCCATATACTCAAGCAAAGAAATACTTACCTAAAATCTAGCCAGAAGATTGACGAAACATTTCTGTCAGTCTTAGATGATCAATTAATAGATTATGGTTGTCGCGTTATAAAGCATCGGATAAAATTCATTAAAGACTTAGAGAAATTTGGCCAAAAAAAACACTTAGAAATTTCAAATAAATTAGAAGAACTGTCAATATCTTATCAATCATCTGTCAACTTCACTAATGAAGAACAGCTAACAAGTTCCTTTAAAATTGCTTTGGATAAAAGCAGATCCAGAGATTTATTTAAAAAGAATACTGGAGTTGGCCCTCATCGAGATGATATTTCTTTTTATATCAATGGTATGGATGCTAGTTTTGGAAGCCAAGGTCAACATCGTAGCCTTGTTCTTTCTATAAAACTGGCGGAAATTGAGCTAATGGAAAGTATTACCAATGAGTCTCCGATACTACTGCTTGATGATGTTATGAGCGAACTCGACAATACACGGCAACTAAAATTACTAGAAACCATTTCTCAATCTATCCAAACCTTTATCACAACAACAAGTTTAGACCACTTGCAAAATTTACCAGAAAACCTTAGTATTTTCAATATTCAAAACGGTAAAATTTCTGTAAATCAAAATTGACAACTTTGTAAACAAAAAGAACTCCTGAAATTCAGGAGTTCTTTTTTACTACTTACATAGAGTAGTTTGGCGCTTCATTAGTGATTTGCACATCGTGTGGATGGCTTTCTTTTAGGCCAGCCCCAGACATTTCGATAAATTGAGCATTGTCATGCAATTCTTTAAGGTTAGCTGCACCACAGTAACCCATACCAGAGCGAATACCACCAATCATTTGGAAGACAATATCAGCTGCTGCGCCTTTATAGGCAACACGGCCTTCAATTCCTTCTGGAACGAGTTTGTTTGCTTCATTGACAGAACCTTGGAAGTAACGGTCACTTGAACCTTTCTTCATTGCAGCGATTGATCCCATACCACGATAAGTCTTAAACTTACGCCCTTGGAAGATTTCCGTTTCTCCTGGAGCTTCATCTGTTCCAGCAAACATTGATCCAAGCATAACTGCATTCCCACCTGCAGCAAGGGCTTTTACAATATCTCCAGAGTACTTGATTCCACCATCAGCAATGATTGTTTTACCATATTCACGCGCAACAGCTGCTGCATCATAGATTGCTGTCACTTGTGGGACACCAACCCCTGCAATCACACGAGTGGTACAGATAGAACCTGGTCCAATACCGACTTTGACAACATCTACACCTGCATCATAAAGAGCACGCGCACCTTCTGCAGTGGCAATATTACCCGCAATCAAAGTGCGGTCTGGGAAGTGAGCACGAATTTCAGCAATTTTACGTAGAACACCAGCAGAGTGACCATGAGCAGTATCAATAACAATTGCATCAGCTCCTGCTTCAAAAAGGGCTTCGGCACGTTCAAATGTATCTGAAGTGACACCTACCGCTCCAGCAACTAGAAGACGACCAAACTCATCTTTTGCAGCATTTGGAAACTCAATAACTTTTTCAATGTCCTTAATAGTAATCAAGCCAGAAAGACGACCTTCTTCATCCACTAAAGGAAGTTTTTCAATACGGTGTTCTTGAAGAATGCTTTCAGCTGTTGCAAGGTCTGTACCAACAGGAGCAGTAACAAGATTTTCACTGGTCATATGGTTTGAGATTGGCTGATTGTAATCTGAAATAAAACGAAGATCTCGGTTTGTTAGAATACCAACCAATTTACGATTTTCAAGTGTCTCCACAACTGGAACACCACTAATACGGTAACGTCCCATCAGTTCATCTGCTTCAGCAATCGTGTGTTCTGGAGTCAAGAAGAATGGATCAATAATAACACCATTTTCAGAACGTTTTACCTTGCGAACTTCATCTGCCTGTTGCGCAATAGACATATTTTTATGGATTACTCCAAGAC
>CAURRB010000098.1:0-3787 GCA_963527085.1 Streptococcus oralis | reverse complement strand
CCAAATGCTTCTTCTGGCGCTTGGTTCCAAGGGTTTTCCAAGACACCACATTCATTTGCACGTCCCCAAAGATTTTGATCGACAGAGTAAGGATTGTCAAGGTCAGCAGGAACTGGAACACCGTTTTCTTTGGCATATTGGATTTCTTCTTCACGAGACCATTTCCACTCACGAACAGGCGCAACTACTTTTAAATTGGGATCCAAAGCCGCAATAGAGACTTCAAACCGAACTTGGTCGTTTCCCTTGCCTGTACAACCATGGGCAATTGTGGTTGCCCCCGTCTGATGAGCTATTTCAACGAGTTTTTTTGAAATAAGAGGGCGACTCAGAGCAGATACCAAGGGATACTTCTGTTCATAGTAGGCATGAGCCTGAAGGGCCACTAAAACATAGTCATTAGCAAATTCTTCCTTAACATCAATGACATAAGACTCAACAGCCCCAACCTTGAGAGCTTTATCGTGGATGAACTCCAAATCTTTTCCTTCACCCACATCCATACAAACAGCGATCACATCATAGTCTTTTTTTAACCATGTAATAGCAACTGATGTATCCAATCCACCTGAATAGGCTAAAATGACTTTTTCCTTACTCATTTCTCTTCCTTCTTTCTATTTTTCGATAGAGGCTTTAAAAGCATCGTCAATCAATTTGTCCAACTCCCCAGAATCCTTCAACTTCTGGATGGTTTTGTCAACCGCTTCTTTCAATTCCTTACTATCTTTTTTCATCGCAACAGCGTAGGAATCTTCCTTGTCATTGTCAAAATCAAACTCAGCGATGGCTAGGTCTGGATTATTCTCTACAAATCCTTTTGCCACTGGTTCCTCAAAGATAACCGCATCCAGTTGCCCTGATTTCAAATCTGTTATCAAATTTCCATTTTTAGGAAGTGAAACGAGAGAAGAATTCTGCAAGGTTTCTTTAGCCAGAGTTTCCTGGATAGAACCTTTCTGCGCTCCAACCTTTTTCTGAGCCAAATCCTTGACTGATTGGTAATTCGTTAATTCAGATTTTCTTACGATAACCTTATTTTTCGAAGTGTAGTAGGGAATTGAAAAATCGTAAACTTGACTTCTCTCTTCCGTTTTAGAAACACCTGATATGGCAAGATCGGCCTTTCCTGAATCAAGACTAGCCAGTACATTGTCAAAACTCATTGGAGAGAATTCCACTTCCACACCTAGTTCCTTTGCGATGGCTTTAGCTAGCTCAACATCTGAACCTACAATCTGATTTTTCCCATCAACCAATTTCTGGTATTCAAATGGAGCAAACTCTGGATTTAGGGCCACCACCAATTTTCCTTTAGCCTTAATGGCTTCAACACCTTGGGATTGAGTGTTACTACAAGCAAATAATAAGGGAAACATAAGCAAACCAAACATCGTCATCAACACCTTCTTCACTTTATTCATAGAAGAGCCTCCTTTTATTTTTATACTTTATTGTTGTATAAATAATACTCTTCTCATTTTCGTTTGTCAAGAAAAAACTGTATTTTATTTCATTTAAATCAAGAAAAAGCTTATTATATGATATATTTTTACATATAATAAGCTTATTTATACTATTTGAGTTTTTAAAAATATAATTGTCCAATTACAGGTAAGATGAAGAGATCAACGAACTCTCCACATTCTCTTTCACAATTCAATGACTCGATGGCATTGTTGAGCTACATAGGCATCGTGGGTAACGATAATGACCGTTTTCCCTTCCTTGTTCATATCTAAGAGAAAGTTTAAAACCAAATCTCGATTTTCAGGGTCTAGAGAGCCGGTTGGTTCATCTGCTAACAGGAGCTGACTCGGTTTTAAAATGGCTCTAGCAACTGCGATTCGTTGCTGTTCCCCTCCAGATAACTCTGAAACCTTCTGATGTAGGGTTGATGACAATCCCACTCTCTCTAAAATTTCTTCTATCTTTTTGACTTTGTCCTTCTTGGATAATTTTACATACTTTAGAGCCAGCATGAGATTATACTCTACCGTTTCATTATCAATCAGAGCAAAGTTTTGAAACAGATAGGAGATATGTTCGCGGATAATCGCTTGCGACTTAACAGAATTGACAGGTACATTTTGCTGACCGAAAATTTCATAATGTCCACTGTAATCGCCATCTATCAAACCCAAGAGATTTAACAAGGTTGACTTGCCACTGCCACTTTTTCCAACAATGGCAACTAAATCTCCTTGGTTAATTTTTAGAGATAAGTTCTCCAAAATAACTTTTTCCCCAATGGTTTTCGTAACATTTTCCAACTTTATCATAAGTGATCCCCTTTCAATAACTGCACTACATTTCGTTTTTCCATCTTAGAACCCAAGAAAAGCACAAACAGGATATCTAAGCCTGTAAATCCTGCAAAAAGTAGGAGCGGGAAAAGTGCCTGTGTAAAGAATAGCAGGGCTACAAAAGGAAGGCTATAGACAGCTAATAGAAGACCCAGCAAGGAACGATACCGATCTATCAATTTCCAGCCCATAAACTTCTTGGTAATAATATCTGTTCGCTTCAATAAGAAAGTTGTTACTAGTAAGAAGTAGGAAATCATCATACTAAGAAGACCAACCAAAGCAAAGAGTATGTTGAAATTCCGAACAGCATCTCGATAAGAATCTACTTTCTCTTGTTGAATGGCTTGAATAGATGAAAATTTTAAATAATTCCCATCTGATAATTTCTCAACTAACGCTGTCACCTCTTTTTGATGTTGAGCTGTATTTTCGATTTTAATGGGATTATTTAAACCTGTTGTTGACAGGGAAGCTTTTTCATCCCACATCATATCAGAATCATTGACCAAGCTAATAATTGGATTGTAGAGATTTTCCTTTCGCTTCTCGTTATAAGGGAAAAATGACCAATCTCCTTCATAATAGGCAATCTCGACATCCACCTCCTCTATCCTTCGTTTTTGCTGCTCTTCATACTTCATTGATTGATAGGTAATCAACTTCCCCAAGAGCTGGTTTTTCTCTTCTTCACCTTTCGTACTTGCTGGCATCAAAATAACTTTTTTAGTGCCGGTATCGGGTAACTTGAATCCCTTGCTCTTTAGAAAATTGCGATTAGCATAGTAAACATCCACCGTATCTGTTAACTGATATTGCTGAATCTGTTCTGATTTGACAAAATTTTTTACAGGAAGACTGCTACTTTGCACATAGCCCGCCTGCGTTTTTTCTACCAAATCCTGATAAAATCGATAGAAATAATCCACTGCTTGCCCTGAGCCTGCCAACTGCTCTTGCCACAGGTTATCATTGAGTTGGAAAGTTTCTAAGGTCAGATAATTTCCTTGACTGATCCACTGTTTCTGGTAATCCAACTCTTTGTTTTCTTGCTCCAAACTTTTCCCCACCCCAACTAGCAAGACTGTCAGTAAAATGGTGGTTCCAATTTTCATCAAATAATTAAAGAGTAGACCAAATTTGAAAGATGAAAAACCTTTCAGCAGAGAGCTGATTGTCATTTTTTGGATCAAGAGATAGGTCAACCAACTGATAAAGAGATAAAGCTGCAAAAGCAAAAAATGAGACAACCACAGCATAGGGAACAAATCTTTCGGCTTATAATCAAGCAAGAAAAACACCCCTAGATTGATCACAAGCGCCCCACCTAGGAGGAGGTAGAGGTTGCCTTTCACAACATCAGCTAAAACAGCCCGATCTTGAAAACCAAGTAATTTTTGTACCCCAACTCTTTTCATCTCCATCATCGGCTGATACACTGTTACTAAGACAAGAAGCAAAATAGCCAAGACAAAAATAAT
>CAURRB010000097.1:0-3846 GCA_963527085.1 Streptococcus oralis | reverse complement strand
TTTGGAACAGTGTATTTATTTGTAAATACAACTGCTTTACCATCTGCATATGAGACAGTCGCAGTCAAAAGACCTTGACCATCCGCAACTACTGTTACTGTTACAGTATGCTCAGTCTTATCGTATTCAATACCCTCTTCAGTACCAACTTTTTCAACCAAGGTATAAGTGTGAGTACCTGCTTCTTCGAATGAACGAACAAAGGCTACTTTACCTTCGGCAGTATTCTTAGCTTCCGCTACAACTGCACCATTTTCTTTCAATTCGAAAGTATAAGCATCAGCCGCAAGTTCTTTACCTTCAAGTTTCTTAGTTGCTTCAATCGTAGCTTCTACCGCTGGTGCTTTGAAGCTATTCGTGAAGACACTACCTGCTGAGTATTCAACAGCTGCCTTCAAGGCATTTGTTGCTGCATCTTTGGTTACTTTTACCACTGCAGTCTTTTCTGTATCATAAGTAATACCAGTTACTCCGGCATTAACTTCTTTTACAGTATAAGCATACTCACCTTCTGCATCATAGTTGATTGCATTAAATGTTACTTTTCCACCTTGGTTTGTTTTTGTATCAATTTTTTGTCCATCTTTGTACAATTCAAATTGGAACTCACCATCAACCAAAGCACGACCAGTCAATTCTTTCGTAAACTCAAGTGTTGCTGATGTAGCTGTTGGAGCTGGTGCTGTATAAGTATTTGTGAAGACACGTTCTGTATCCGCATCTTCTACAGTCGCAACCAATTGGCCTTTACCATCATCCGCAACAGTGACGAACACTTCATACGCATTTTGATCGTAAGTGATTGTTTTATCGTCACCAGCTTTTTCAGTAATAGTGTAAGCGTAATCGCCTGCTGCTGAGAAAGTGACGTTGAAGACAACTTCTCCTGAAGCAGTATTCTTAGCCGTAGCTACAAGGTCTGAACCTTCTTTCAGTTCAAATGTGTAAGCATCAGCTTCAAGCGCTTTACCTTTCAAGACTTTCTTAGCCTTGATTGTAGCCTGCGCAGGTTCCGCTTTATAGTTATTAACGAAAACTGGTGTTTCACTTGTAACTGTTGCAACAAGTTGACCTGAGCCATTATCTTTTACTTCTACAGTTGCTGGGTGTTCTGTTTTATCATAAGTTACACCAAGTTTATTGCCAACCTTTTCTGTAATAGTATAGTTATATACTCCTGCTGTTGAATAGCTAATTTCAGAAAAACGAATTAATCCACCAGCAGTATTCTTTGCTGTCGCAACAACCTTGTCACCCTCTTTCAGTTCAAACTCAAACTCATCTATCTCTAACTCTTTACCATTCAAAACTTTTTTAGCTTCAATAGCAATTTTTGCTGGAGCAGATTTATATGTGTTTGTGAAGGTTGGTTCTGCAGATGTGACAGTTGCTGTTAAAACTCCATTTTGGAAAGTTGCTGCTACAGTAACTTCCTTGGCTTCTGTATCAAATGTAACGCCTGAAACTGCTGTTGAAGTGTCTTCTTTGATGATGTAGTGATAAGTTCCCGAACCTTTTACTTGGAGATTCTCAAAGGTAATCGTTCCATCAGCTTTTGATTTTGCTGTGGCTACAGGTTCCTTCAAGTTCTCTGCAGTAAACAGGTTAAAGGTAAACTCATCTGCTTTTGGAAGTTTATCTGCACGTCCTTCTACTACTTTCTTAGCCGTCACATTGAATACAGCTGGAACAGGTTCATCTTTAAGATGAATAGTAGAACCCGCAGCACCGAGTTTGACTGTATACTCTTTTTCATCTAGTTTATAACCTGATGGAGCAGTCTTCTCTTTGATCTTAAACGTTTTACCTTCCCATTTCTGATCATAAGTTTTCGTAAGCGCTACTCCTTTTTCATTCGTAGTCACTTCTGTTGTTTCACTTGCATCATCTGCTGCTGTCACAGTATATACTGCACCGGAAACTGGAGCAAGAGTGAAGGCATCAGTCTTATGAATCTTAATTTGGTATGCAGTAGATGCTACAATCGTACCAGAAATCAATGATGTCGCCTCAGCTGTCATATCAAGTGCTCCCGGACGACTTGTATTCTGTGCTAATTTAGTCCCGTCAGCCAACGACAGAGCAACCCTATTTCCTACTTTACTTCCATCATTAGGAGTTGTTGTGTTATAAGATACTATATAAGAGGTCGTTCCATCTTTAAAAATGATATCGAATGAAGTATAGTTTTCGTTCCACGAAACGGTATAGTCTTGTCCCTCAGTTAACAATACTGCATCATCTGGAACAGCAGAAGTCCCAACAGTGATATCTGCCTTATATACTTTTAGAGTCTCAGGAATATACTGTGCGGGAGTGTAACTAGTATCATCATTTGGTATAGTATCGTGTAATACAATGTTTTGTCCTAAGTCTTGTTTCTCTGTATTTACACGTACACGCCAGACAGACCATGCATCTCCCTTGCTAACCGAACCAATCTCAGCCAGTTTTGGAGAGTTCCAACTTTCAAGGGCAGCACGACCCCCAATTTTAGCGTAATTTTCAGTACCAACTTTGGGACCATCGATTGTTTTTGATGAATAAATGTGAGTCACTTCTTGCTTCAATGAGGATGAATTAAAGTTAATGCGGGTTTTATTCTGATCTTTTAAGAATCTAAAAGAAACAGAAAAATTCCCTGACACATCCTTTACCTTATCTCCACCAGTTTTCTCTAAATATTTATCCAGGTTTTTCAAGGTGATTTTTGCTTTCCCACCTTGATCAGTACCATTTGAAGTCACTTCAGCTTCTCCAATAGTAACTTTTGTTGTCGGATCAATTAAATCCTGACTCCCCTCATAAACTGCCATAGGAGCAGGTATATCAAAGGTAAAATAATCTCCATTATTCAGATGTTCATTATACTGTTTGAGATCAAAAGTCACGCGAAGCTTATATGCTAAATTCGTACGAAGCTCGAAATCTCCTTCTGAACTCACATTTTGCTTAGTATCTGAAGCATCTAACAGATCAATGTCTGTAATTACTTGTGTTAATTCTTTTGATACTGGATTATCTGCTTTAACAATGCCTACTAAAACAGATGCTAGAGCTAAAATAGCAAAAACTAACGCAGAAAATTTAGAAAGCATTTTTAACACTTTGCTTTTCGACATTTCTTCTCCTCTTTTCTATATGAAATTTTTATTTCTAATCTCCCTAAGAGATTACATCATAACATTTTGACAACCTCTATCACTAACTAGAGTTTGTCTATTATATTATAACATTTCAATACAATCTATTCAAGTATATTAACTTAAAAATACACGTATTTGCATCATTCTATAACCTAGCCATTCAATTTTTAGCTATTTATATCGGTAAACTAATATAAATAGCTTAATATATATTGCATCTGTAATTAGGTCAATCTTTGATATTATAGTAAAAAGCCAGTCATTTTGACTGGCTTTCTTATTATTCTAATTGAATCTTAGCTCAATGCGTCATCCATTGAAAGAACTTCGTGGAAGACACGTTGTGTCAATTCAGTTTTTTGTTCTGGAGTGAGGTATTTAGTGTTTACACAGTATCCAGAGATACGTACGATAACGTCTTCACCTGACATGATCTTTTCGTAAACATCGTTCAAGTCCATAACGTTCAAGTTAACGTGTTGTCCACCGTTTTCGAAGTAACCATCAAGGATTGTTACCAAGTTATCAACTTGTTCGTCACGAGTCTTACCAAGAGCACGTGGAGAAACTTGAGTTGTCAATGAGATACCGTCAGCTGCGTAACCAAAGTCAAGGCTAGCAAGTGAGTTCAAGTTTTGCAACCATCCACCTTTAGCTTTGTTAGATGGGTTAGCACCTGGTGAGAAGAATTCAAGTTTAG
>CAURRB010000096.1:0-3978 GCA_963527085.1 Streptococcus oralis | reverse complement strand
GGTGTTCACACAGCAGAACAAATCAAGGCCATCGTTGCTGAATTGAGCTAATCACACGAGAGACCATGTACTTCATTTGGTCTCTTTTTTCTTACCCTTTGCCATTTTTCAAAAAATATGCTAGACTGTAGGTAGAATATTACGATGTTTGGGACATGCCATCGCTAAAAAAAACCTCTACTTGGTATTTTTTAGCTCCCCTCAAGGGAGCTTTTTGCGTGCTCTGAACATTTCCCATTTTAGAAGGAGTACTATGAAACGTCATTCAGCCTTGGTCGTCTTTAGCGGCGGTCAAGATTCCACAACCTGCCTCTTTTGGGCTAAAGAACACTATGAAACAGTCGAAGCCGTCACCTTTGCCTACGGCCAACGCCATCATCTCGAAATTCAAGTTGCTAGAGAAATCGCTAAGGAACAGGGTATTCGTCATCACATCCTAGATATGTCTCTGCTGGGGCAAATCACTGAAAATGCCTTGACCTCTGATATGGAAATCGATCAAAAAGAGGGAGAGGTTCCCAATACCTTCGTTGACGGTCGCAACCACCTCTTTCTTTCCTTTGCGGCAGTTCTTGCCAAGCAACGAGGCATTAAAGACATCGTGACAGGTGTCTGCGAGACAGATTTCTCAGGCTACCCTGATTGTCGGGATGTCTTTGTCAAATCCCTCAATGTTACGCTCAACCTTGCCATGGATTACGACTTTGTTATCCAAACACCTCTCATGTGGCTAGACAAGGCTGAAACTTGGGAATTAGCCGACCAACTCGGTGCCTTTGACTACGTTCGTGAAAAGACCTTGACCTGCTACAATGGGATTATCGGAAGTGGCTGCGGTGATTGTCCAGCCTGTCACTTACGTCAACATGGTTTAGATGTTTATCTCTCACAGAAAGGAGAGGGTTAATGTTTTTTGCACCCAAAGAAATCAAACAAGAAACTGGGGAGTCTCTTGTCTACAATCCTCACAGAACCTTGGTATCAAAAGAGTTTACCTTCGACGCTGCCCACCACCTCTTTCACTATGAGGGAAAATGTAAATCCTTGCACGGCCACACCTACCATCTGCAAATCGCTGTCAGTGGATTTTTAGATGAACGTGGTATGACCTATGACTTTGGAGACATCAAAGCTATCTACAAGAACTACTTAGAACCCCACTTGGATCATCGCTATCTCAATGAAACCCTGCCTTATATGAACACGACTGCTGAAAATATGGTTTACTGGATTTTCCAAACCATGAGTCAAGAGTTGCCAGACGAGCGCGGTCTCCGTTTGGAATACGTTCGCCTCTATGAGACTCCGACTGCCTTTGCGGAGTTTAGACGGGAGTGGTTAGATGACTAAGGAACGTGTCCTCAAACTACCTGTTCTGGAAATTTTCGGCCCAACCTTTCAAGGTGAAGGCCGTGCTATCGGGCAGAAAACCATGTTTGTCCGTACTGCTGGTTGCGACTACCACTGCGACTGGTGCGACTCTGCCTTTACTTGGGATGGTTCTGAAAAACCAACTCGCATGACAGCTGACGAAGTCATTACTGAGCTGGACAAACTAGGAAGCTACGACTACGTTACCCTATCTGGCGGAAATCCTGCTATCCTAGCAGCCAACATGGCTCAACTCGTCACCAAGCTCAAAGAACGTGGAGTCACTCTAGCTGTTGAGACCCAAGGCTCTCGCTGGCAAAATTGGTTAAAAGACATTGACCAGGTCACTCTCAGCCCCAAACCTCCTTCCTCCAAGATGGAAGTCAACTTTGAGACCTTGGATTTCATCGTTTCCCAACTGGACCCAGACAAAGTCACATTTAAAATCCCTGTCTTTGATGATGCCGATTTGGCCTTTGCCAAAGACATTCAAGAACGCTACCAACCAGATGTTCTCTTCTTATCAGCAGGAAATCCTGAGCCCAAGGCTACGGGTAATATTGTCCAAGACCAACTGGACCGTCTCAAAGAACTTTGGGAACGCATCGCCGCTGATGATAGCTGGGGCAATGTCCGCGTCCTCCCTCAACTGCATACTCTCCTCTACGATAACCAACGTGGTGTTTAAATTAGAAAGAAAAATCATGTCACAACAAGAAGAAATGAAAAACCTAGGCCTACTGGGCAACAAAGAAACCAACTACATCTTTGACTATCAACCCGATGTCCTTGAATCTTTTGACAATCGTCATGTTGAAAATGACTATTTCATCAAATTCAACTGTCCTGAATTTACCTCGCTTTGTCCTATTACGGCTCAGCCAGACTTTGCGACCATTTATATTTCCTACATTCCTGACAAGCTCTGTGTCGAATCAAAATCCCTCAAACTCTACCTCTTTAGCTATCGAAATCATGGAGATTTCCATGAAAACTGTATTAACACTATCGGGAAAGACTTGGTCAACTTGCTCGACCCTCGCTATTTAGAAGTCTGGGGAAAATTCACTCCGCGCGGGGGCATTTCAATCGACCCCTACTACAACTACGGTAGACCTGGAACCAAATATGAAGGCTTAGCAGAACAACGCCTCTTCCAACACGACCTTTATCCAGAGAAAATTGACAACCGCTAAACTCATACTCAATGAAAATCAAAGAGCAAACTAGGAAGCTAGCCGCAGACTATACTTGATTACGGCAAGTCGAAGCTGACGTGGTTTGAAGAGATTTTCGAAGAGTATCATACGAAAAAGCCCTGTTCCTCAAGATGAGGAGCAAGGCTTTTTGAGTTTCAATTATTCTTCTGTTCCAAGAAAGTTTTTCGCAACAAGTGCTGCAAGAACGCCACCAACGATTGGGGCAAGGATGAAAATCCATACTTGTTGAAGGGCTGCACCACCTACCAATGCAGCAGGAGCCAAGCTACGAGCTGGATTTACTGAAAGGCCAGTAATGTTCAATCCCACAAGGATCATAGCCATCAAGGACAAGCCGATTACCAAACCAGCGATTGCGCCATTACCCTTGCTTGCTGATGTTACAGTCATGATAACTAGGACAAACAAGAAAGTTGCGATGACTTCAAACAAGAATCCACCAAAGACAGTGACACCGTTTGCCAAGGCATTTTCACCAAGACTAGCAGTTGACATGCCTGAGTTAGACAAGAGGAAGAATACCGCAGCTGACGCAAGGAAAGCTCCAATTACTTGTCCAAGGATGTAGTTTACAAGCTCTGAAGATGACAAACGTTTGTTTACAAACATAGCGATCGAAACAGCTGGGTTCAAGTGAGCACCTGAAACAGTTCCGATTGAGAAAGCTGCAACTACGATTGCCAAACCAAAGGCAAAAGCAATTCCAAGGTGTCCAAGGCCATTAAGACCATTTCCAAAAACAACAGCTCCTGTTCCGATGAACACAAGCATAAATGTACCGATTAATTCAGCAACAAATTTTTTCATGATAAATCTCCTTTTTTCAAACTATGTATTAGTCTATCAAAAGAAGGAAAGGGTTTCAAGAAAATTGACTGGAAAGTTTTTGTAGAAAGCCCATTAGAATTCTAAAAAAGACTACTACAAGAGAAAATGATAAAACTCTATTTCTGCTTATCCTTCAAGAATGTCAGAAGCTTTCAAATACTTGCTTAAAAGAATACATCCCTCAATCATACCTTTTATAGTAATTCATGCAAAAAGAATGAAGAGAATGGTATAATTGATAATATACAATAAATGTTATTGGAAAAGGAGACTACCATGAGAAAAAAGTTTAGAGTTTATTTTCTAACCACTGCAACGATTTTAGCATTTGGCCTCGTCGGCTGTTCATCTAAACCATCAACCACTGCTACAAGCAATACAGAAGGTACTACAAATACAGAGACAGCAATCTACCATAAGAAAGATGTAACTGGTCCTGCTGCTTCATTTGACTGGAATGCCAAAGTTGAACCTACCAACTATGAGAGAACCTTTGTTGAAACCAACAGTGGCAGTCAATTTAATAAAACTTTAGATCGCACGAAAGAGGCGGCAGAGA
>CAURRB010000095.1:0-4219 GCA_963527085.1 Streptococcus oralis | reverse complement strand
TACCTGGCCATTTTTGGATAGCATATTTCACTTTTGCTTCTTTAGGAGAAATTCTGTCTTTGCTTAAGAAATCCCAGTTGAATTTCTTATAGGATAAAGTATAATCGTTTTGATTGCCATCCGCATGCTCATAAAGCAAACCATATTCGCCATTTCCGAGTTCTTGGAGTGAGTTGTAAGCAAACTTACCACTTTGTATAGGATTGTGTTTCAGCCATGTCAACTCACCATTCTCCTCAACACGAGCTAGGTGAACCAAACCATTGTTGCGTCCAGGACCACCAGCATTGCTTAGTAGGATGTATTCCTTTCCTTCATGCATGGTGTGAATAGCGGACATTTGAACATAAACGTCTTTTACTTGAGAATAACGTTTGATTTCCTTATCCCACGTTGCTCCCCCATCATGACTGGTCGCAACCTGAAGATCGCCAGTCAACCCACGCATAAAGAGCTTGAGATCCCCATTATTCAACTGAACAACAGTCGACTCCGTATTTTGGGCACCTGGATTATTCATAGTTGAAGAATGAATGGTTTGGTTGCCTACTGGGCGGTTATCATTAACTGCTTCCCCTGCTTGCCATGTTTCACCATGATCATCTGAATAAATTACACGAGATGATTGTGAACCACTTAGGTAGGAAACGTTGTTTGTTGTATAAACTGGAATCACCAGTCTTCCCTTATGAGGTCCTGTACGCAAGGCAATCCCTGTACCAGGTCCAGTTCCTAGGAAGTGCATCCAATCTTTCCGAATCCCATGAGTAATATCTTTTGGTGCAGACCAAGTCTTCCCATCGTCATCACTGTAGGACATCCATAGGTAGTTAGTATTGGAAACTCTAAAAATATTCTTCTCACTATACTCAAAATAAATATTTCCGATTAGCTCATTCCCTTTATACAAATCCCCCTTATCGCTATAGGCTGGTTTTTTAGGGTCGACGACAACACGATAATCTGTCTTTCTATTTTGAGGGTCGAAAACCTCTCCGTTTTCTCGAATCGTATAGCGACCTGATTCTCCTTGCTTATATAAAACTTGATAAACTTTATCTCCCACTTGTTCATAAGCTTTCGGAGCTTGCCCCGGCAATGAAAATACTGCCTTACTTTCAAGGAACATGTCGTAAATTGCAAAAATTCTCTTTGTTTCAGGGTCTTGCACCAAGGCCATATCAATATTGACTGGAGATGGCCATTCTGCATGTTTAGCGTGCTCATTGTCACGAGGATTTGAGATTACAATTCGGTCTCCCCATGTTTTTCCATTATCTGAGCTGCGACGAACAACCATCCCAATATCTCCCCAGTCAGAATGGTGCAAACGTCTTTCATCCGTTCCTGCAATCAGCGTTCCTTTATCTGTCTTGAGAAGAGCTGGGATACGATAACTCTTGATACCATCTTTATTTGGTTGATTGTTCCTACCACCTTCAAATACGTCTTCTTTCTCAGTGACTTTTGCTCCCTCAGGAAGTTTCTGTTCCAATTCACCTCTTTCAAATAATTGACTTCGTGTTTGAACTTCATCTGGGCTTAAAGCACGATCATAAACGGTTAAGTTTCGAACTTGTAGGTTTGATGACCAAACAGTTTTATTGCCCCGTTTGGTTGCTCCAAGTTGAGCTTGATTAACATCTGGCATATCTTTGATGAAGTTCCCAGATTTTAGACTTGTTCGAGATAAGACACCGTTCACATAGAGACGAACTCGACCATGAGGTAACTCTGCTGTCGGTTGTTCGACAGTAAAGGTCACGGAATTCCATTGTCCAGGGCGAACTTTCAAAGGAGCATCTGTATACTTATCATAGAACTGCTCCCCGTTAGCGCCACGCCCTTCAATAAGAGCTGTATTATCAAGGACAGACATAGTAAAGTACTCATTTTCCTTGGTGTCACTGGATACAGAGAAGAGATTGTAAAAGCGTGGAGCTGATGCATCTGGTTTGAACTCCATGTGAACTGTAGCATTTTTTAGTTGCTTTAGTTTGTCTAGTTCATTTGATAAATCAACTCTCTGACCATTTGCTGCATTGGTTTCAACATCTTCTTTTTCAAGGACAGGATTAGCATTTTTTAAATCTCTTGAGTAATAGTCACGAGGAATAGCACCCTGATCCTCTGATTCCTCTTCCTTATTTGCTTCTTCTGCAGGGGTTTCGGTAGAGGATGGGGTTTCTGATTCTGCACTCTCATTTTTTTTCAAATGGTCTTGGTCCACCTCAACGCCGTTGTCTTGAGCTGCTGCCAATTTACCAGCCAAATCCTTATCCAAATGAGCAAGATCTCCCGAGGACGCTTCTTTTGGCAATTCTGATAAACCTTGATCAGGTTCGACAGTTTCTGTATTGGTCCCTGCTGCATTGGCTTGCTCTTGAGCTAAGACTGGATTTGCTCCAAATACCACTGTACCAATCACTACCGATGCTGCACCGACTGCAAATTTTCGAATTCCGTATCGCTGTTTCCGATCTAAAGATTTGTAATTCATGTTTGTCCTTTCATTTTTCATAAAATAAAGCGCTTTCTTTTTTCTTTAAAAATTTTTATTGTCTCTTCAAGAGACAAGTTTTACAAGAAAATATCCAACTTAATGAGAGCTTCCAATCCTCTCCCATTTTCTGCTGAGGAATTCTTTAAGCACCCAGCAGTCTTTTTCCTCCTTTCACAAGTGACTTTTCCTTTATTATACAATAAAGTCTTATATTTATATCTGTGTTCCTTCAGAATAGATTTTACTTTTAAGAATATTTTAATATTTTGAATTTTCTAAAAGTACTTTCAGGTTTTAGACATAAAAAGAGAGCTCCTGGGCTCTCTCATTCATCATTTCACATATTTAAAAGGAATCTCACTGCCGCAGAGCCAGTTATAAACTTGGTCATTGACAAAAACATTCATGGCTTCGTGAGCATACTCAGGCATGATGCGATAGGCCTTGTCGCAAGTTAGGCGGTTGTAAATCGCAAACTGGGTAATAGGATAGCAAACATCGTCATCCAAGCCCGTAATCATCTTGACCTCACCTTGAATGCGATGGGCAAGATTTTTCACATCGATATAGGCAAGGGTCGCCATGATTTCCTCCTCTGTTTCATGGAAGGGATCGTGGAACTTGAAATAACGGAAGAGTTCATCATAGGCCTCACTGGTATTGCCAATCTCAAGCACTCGTCTAAAATCTGACAAAAAAGGATAGATGGCAACTGTTTTCTGAATCCGAGGATTGAGCGCTGCTGCAACCAGGGCTAAAGCACCGCCTTGTGAGGCACCATAGCTAGAAAGTCGCTTTTCGTCCACCTGAGGCAGACTGGCAACAATTTCAATCAACTGGTATATATCCAGATAGACATCCTTATAAAAGAGATGTTCCCTACCCTCAACAGCACCACGGATGATATGTCCCTTCACCGTATTTCCCAAAGGAGAGCGCAAGCCATCTTGCGAATAACCTGACTGGCCTCGGACATCCATAGAAACAACACCGTAACCAGCCACAGTATAGGCCAGCATATCAGCCCAGTCCCAGCCACGTCCCATATAACCATGGAAATGGAAGATTAGCGGAACCTTCTCCTCAGTCTTTGGAAGGACGATTCGTGCATAGACCTTGCCTTCATTAGTTCCTTCAAAAGTAAGTTCATAGCACTTGACTTGGGGAATATGGAAATCTCTTTCCTCCAACTGGTAGGCTGGAAGAGATGAAACTTTTTTGACCTCTTCATCCCAGAAGGCATCAAAGTCTTCTGGCACTTCATCCCGTCCTAGATAGGTCTTGATTTCTTCTAACAAAGCTGGATTTTTCATAGCATGCTCCTTTTATTTTGTAATCGCTATCATAACTCTAGCATATCTAGGAAGGCAATGCAAGAAAGAATGCTAAATAGAAAGTGATTTTAGATTCTCTTTCCTCAAACCTATCGTCTGAAAGTAGTTTTAAAAATAAAAAGAGCGTTTCCGCTCTCTGTGTATCAATAAGTGCTAGCTCCTTTCTCTAGTTTGACGGTTTGGAATTTCTTTTGGTAGGTTACTTTAATAGTCATGTGAGAGTCCTCGTTTCTTTTTGATGACTCTAGTATAAGACCCAAACCTAAAAGCTAGCTTATAGATTTCTTAGAAAAGGCTTAATCCAGATGTTCTCTCTTTTCTAGATGGAGAGCAATCATGCGCCATTCTGGATCCTCTTGCCAACCTTCTATCGAACTAATGT
>CAURRB010000094.1:0-4264 GCA_963527085.1 Streptococcus oralis | reverse complement strand
TCTTAACTTTAGCTTTGCTACGTTTATTTGTAACTGTTTTGATCGCTCCATCTTGTCCAACAGTCATCTCAAATGGAGTAGGATTTAACTCATATCCCTCAGGAGCCTCAATCTCGGTTACTGTAAAGTTCCCTTTCTTGATATCACTTTCTGAGTAAATAGATGACTCAGCAATTCCGTCATCATTTGTCGTTACAATTTCCTCTTTAGCCGTAGCTCCTGCCGGAGGAGTAATCTTGAATTTTGCTCCTTTTAGACGGTCATGAGTCAGCTCGTCAATCTTGTAAAGAATGATACGGTAACCAGTTTCTAACTGAATTGTACCGCCAGAAGCAACGACTGAGTTTCCGATTTGCTTAACGACTGTCTTATTACTATAGTCGTCATATGTTAGAATTTGGTCATCACCCTTCATTTCAGCATTGTTTTGGACTTGCGTGCCATCCGCTGGAGCACTTGTTTTGTAATTAATTCGAAATGCTGCTGGTTTCCCGTTCTTCGCAAGAATTGAAGATGCATTGTTAATTGTTAAAGTAAATTCTGTGTAAGAATCATTCCATTTTACTTGGTAATCCTTACCAGCTTCTAAGACCACTTCATCTTTCAAATAATAATATTGATCATACCAACCTGCCGTGACGCTAAATGTTTCAGGGATCATCTGCATTGGTGAAGCATTTGGATCTACCCAGTCATGAATTTCAATTTTATTATAGGCTGCTTGTTTCGGATTAACACGAACATACCAGCTGTGTGAGTATTTTCCACTCTTATTTAGAGCCTTTGATGTCCAATCCTCTTTGTAAATCAAACCATGATATTTATTGAAATTAGCTCGACCGATTCCTTCAGAATAATCAGCCGTATCACCTTTTTTAACCTTGATTTGATGGGTGATTTCATTTATGGTTTCCGTTTTATCAAAACGGAGCGTTTCATTGCTTAATTCATTTTTAGAACTAAAACCAACAAAGAAATTTCCTTTAACGTTTTGGACTTGATAGCCACCTTTTTTCTCAAGATAGGTTTTCAGATTTTTTAATGTAATAGTCGCCTTACCACCATTATTATCCCCGTTTGATACAATTTGAGTTTCTCCGATAACGAGATCTGTTTCCTTATCTTTTAAATCAAAAGTTTCATTTCTAACAGTTAAAGGGCTCGGAACAGTAAAGGTAAAGGTATCACCGTCCTCTAATTTACCATCATAGGCGCTTAAATCGTAATCAACAGTGAATTTATAATTTGAGTAGTTATGATGTTCAGGGGAAAGTGTATAAACACCATTCGCATCTGGTTTTATAAACTTACCATTATCAACCTCCCAAATTCCAATATTACTGATAACGTTCTTCAGTTCCTTTGCTTGAACTGAATTTGGAGCAAAGATTATCCCTAGCAAACAAGCCAGAGAAGTTAGGATGGGTAACCAAAATTTCTTGTTCTTCATAATCTTCCTTTCTAAATTACCGAAAACATTAAAACGACAAACTATGATTATAAAATCTCAACACTCATCTCCTTTCGAATTCGTTGAAATCCATGAGGGTTATTGAATCAATTACATCATATTAACATGTTTCATAACTATATGTGAGTGCAATATTTATCATATTTGTTCTATTTTTAATATAGAAACCTCCTTTAATTTCATTATAAAACAAAATTAACTTTTTTTGTAATATTATGAGGTTATTGCCTTTTGAAAATATTGACACAGTGTAAAATTACTGCCATAAAAACTAATTCTTTCATCAGACCGAAGTTTCTTTAAGTATAGTGTACACTTATGAACAACTTCTCTTTTAAACAAACAGAAAGAAACATTGCAAAAACATTCCATTTATTTATAAGTTTGAAACACCTTAATAATTATCCAAACTATTTTATATAAGTAAAAATCAGAAGAGATTTAGCAATAGTCATACACCATACTGGTAAATAGTTTAATTTAGCATATTTTATTATTCAGAATCATAGAAAAAAGACCAGGGGGTTATCCCTGATCTTTCTTTACTGTACTTATTGGCTACTAAATGAGATTAGTCTTCTTTTCTTCGTTTAGTTGCTACAAGACCTGCACCTAAAGCTAGAAGAGCTAAACCTGCTGCTAATGCAGCTTGTCCAGATTCACTTCCAGTGTTTGGTAGGTTAGGATTTTCTGGTTCAGTTTGGTCCGTTACTACTAACTTACCATCCTTAAACTCAACCTGATTTCCACTAGCATTTACCACTGTTACAGTTCCGTCGTAGTTAACTTGGAATGTAATATCTGTTACTGCTAAGTATCCAGTTGGAGCGGCTTCTTCATGGAAAGTATATACTCCCGGAGTCAAATCAAGTACATGTGATTGATTGGCCTTTGAAGTCCATTCAGCCACAGGACTACCTGCAACTTTTTCTCCACGGAAAATTTGGATTTTTGCGCCCGCGATTTCTTCACCTGCTAGATTTACCTTGCTGAAGGTAATCTTACGTGGTAGGTCGTCGTCTTTGTCGGTTACAGTTACAGTTGAACCGTTTGTGGCAACTTTGTTTTCTTCACCCTTAGAGTCTTTTTCACCAACATTTGTCACTTCCACTGTGCCGTCATGTTTGACTTGGAAAGTGATGTCCGTTACTTTGAGGTAACCTGTTGGGGCTGCTTCCTCATGGAAGGTGTAAGTACCTGGTGCCAAGTTGAGATCTTTAGACTTACCAGCTTCTGAAGTCCAGCTTTCTACAGCTGTACCTTCTGCCTTATCGCCCTTATAGATCTTGATTTGAGCGCCTGCGATTTCCGTACCACCAAGGCTAACCTTACTGAAGGTAATCTTACGTGGGAGGTCATCGTCTTTATCGGTTACAGTTACAGTTGAACCGTTTGTGGCAACTTTGTTTTCTTCACCCTTAGAGTCTTTTTCACCAACATTTGTCACTTCCACTGTGCCGTCATGTTTGACTTGGAAAGTGATGTCCGTTACTTTGAGGTAACCTGTTGGGGCTGCTTCCTCATGGAAGGTGTAAGTACCTGGGGCCAAGTTGAGATCTTTAGACTTACCAGCTTCTGAAGTCCAGCTTTCTACGGCTGTGCCTTCTGCCTTATCGCCCTTGTAGATCTTGATTTGAGCGCCTGCGATTTCTGTTCCACCAAGGCTAACCTTGCTGAAGGTAATCTTACGTGGAAGGTCGTCGTCTTTGTCGGTTACAGTTACAGTTGAACCGTTTGTGGCAACTTTGTTTTCTTCACCCTTAGAGTCTTTTTCACCAACATTTGTCACTTCCACTGTGCCGTCATGTTTGACTTGGAAAGTGATGTCGGTTACTTTGAGGTATCCGGTTGGGGCTGCTTCCTCATGGAAGGTGTAAGTACCTGGGGCCAAGTTCAAGTCTTTAGACTTACCAGCTTCTGAAGTCCAGCTTTCTACGGCTGTGCCTTCTGCCTTATCGCCCTTGTAGATCTTGATTTGAGCGCCTGCGATTTCTGTTCCACCAAGGCTAACCTTACTAAAGGTAATCTTACGTGGAAGGTCATCGTCTTTGTCGGTTACTGTAACAGTTGAGCCGTTGGTTACGACTTTGTTTTCTTCACCCTTAGAGTCTTTTTCACCAACATTTGTCACTTCCACTGTGCCGTCATGTTTGACTTGGAAAGTGATGTCGGTTACTTTGAGGTATCCGGTTGGGGCTGCTTCCTCATGGAAGGTGTAAGTACCTGGGGCCAAGTTGAGATCTTTAGACTTACCAGCTTCTGAAGTCCAGCTTTCTACGGCTGTGCCTTCTGCCTTGTCGCCCTTGTAGATCTTGATTTGAGCTCCTGCGATTTCTGTTCCACCAAGGCTAACCTTGCTGAAGGTAATCTTACGTGGAAGGTCATCATCTTTATCAGTTACAGTTACAGTTGAACCGTTTGTGGCAACTTTGTTTTCTTCACCCTTAGAGTCTTTTTCACCAACATTTGTCACTTCCACTGTGCCGTCATGTTTGACTTGGAAAGTGATGTCCGTTACTTTGAGGTAACCTGTTGGAGCGGCTTCCTCATGGAAGGTGTAAGTACCTGGGGCCAAGTTCAAGTCTTTAGACTTACCAGCTTCTGAAGTCCAGCTTTCTACGGCTGTGCCTTCTGCCTTGTCGCCCTTGTAGATCTTGATTTGAGCACCTGCGATTTCTGTTCCACCAAGGCTAACCTTGCTGAAGGTAATCTTACGTGGTAGGTCATCGTCTTTATCGGTTACAGTTACAGTTGAACCGTTTGTGGCAACTTTGTTTTCTTCACCCTTAGAGT
>CAURRB010000093.1:0-4426 GCA_963527085.1 Streptococcus oralis | reverse complement strand
TCTGTGATGTGATTGAAGAAGGGATTTTCTTCTTCGAAAATCCCAGTCTTGGCTTCATCTGAATACACACGTTCGATTTTTTTGCGTAGGTATTCTTCGATTTTTGGAGTGATATTGAGAAACTTATCCGCTAAGAACAGCTCGGTATCATCTGGGCTGAACTGATGGATAATGGCTTTCTTAATATAAATGTCCATAAAAGTTTTAGTCCTCGTATAATGGGAAGGCATCTGTCAACGCTTTGACTTCACTTCTCACTTCTTCTAAGACAGCTTCATTTTCTGCATTCTTAAGGGTTTTAATGATGAGTTCAGCCACTTTACGGCTTTCTTCTTCACCAAATCCACGTGCAGTGATGGCTGCAGATCCAATACGAATCCCACTTGTCTTGAATGGTGACAAGGTTTCGTAAGGGATTGAGTTTTTATTTAGGGTAATATTAACTTCATCCAGCAAGTTTTGAGCAACTTTTCCGTTTTCTACAACCTTAGTCACATCCACTAGGAAGAGGTGATTTTCAGTACCGCCTGAGATGATACGGAAATCAGGGTCTTGCAAGAAGACTTCAACCATAGCCTTGCTGTTTTTGATGACATTAGCAGCATATTCCTTAAAGGCTGGATCCAAAACTTCTTTGAATGAAACCGCCTTAGCCGCCACAACATGCTCCAAAGGACCACCCTGAATACCAGGGAAAATAGCTGAGTTGATTTTCTTAGCTAAGTCCTCATCATTTGTCAAAATCAAACCACCACGCGGTCCACGAAGGGTTTTGTGGGTCGTTGTTGTAGTGATATGAGCGTATGGCACTGGGCTTGGGTGAAGACCAGCTGCCACCAAACCAGCGATATGGGCCATATCGACCATAAGCTTAGCCCCAACAGCATCTGCGATTTCACGGAATTTTGAGAAGTCGATAATTTGAGAATAGGCTGAAGCACCAGCTACAATCAGTTTTGGTTTTACTTCTTGGGCTTGTTTCAAGATAGCATCAAAGTCCAAGAGTTCTGTTTCAGGATCCACACTATAAGAAACAAAGTTGTAGGTTTGACCAGAGAAGCTAACTGGAGCTCCGTGGGTCAAGTGTCCACCTGCTGCCAAATCCATCCCCATTACAGTGTCACCAGGCTCAATCAAAGCCATATATGCTGCACAGTTGGCTTGGCTTCCTGAGTGAGGTTGGACATTGGCGAATTTAGCACCGAAAATTTCTTTTGCACGTTCAATAGCTAGAGTTTCTACCACGTCTACTACATCGGTTCCACCATAATAACGACGTCCTGGGTAACCCTCGGCATATTTGTTTGTCAAGATAGACCCTTGAGCTGCCATAACAGCCTTGGAAACTACGTTTTCCGAAGCAATCAACTCGATATTGTTTTGTTGGCGTTCTTCTTCTTTGGCAATAGCATTCCATAGATCAGCATCGTATGCTTTAAAATCGTCTTTGTCAAAAATCATAGGTCTTCTCCTTTATAGTGTGACTGGTCCTTTAGTTTTTTTTCAATAAGAAAATCAACTAAAAGATGCGAATAAACCGTTTCTGCACTTTATCACAAGTATAACCAACTTTTTCATAAAATGCATGAGCTCCCAGACGATGATCAGCAGAGTTTAAGCGGATAAACCCATAACCCCGTCTTTTTGCTTCTTGATCCAACCCTTGCAGTAAGCTTTTACCGATACCTTGCCCTTGTGCTTGAGGCGAAACCGCTAAGCCTAAGATATTAAATCCTGCTTTGGAATAGAGGGATTCATAAACTTCAGCATGGACATATCCAAGTAGGACATGGCTGACTTCATCCTCATAACCAAGTAGGAAATGATGAGAATCCTGAGACAGTCTAGCTAGTTGACTAGCTGTGTCCTCTGAACTAAAAGAGTAGCCCAAAGCCTCTTGGTTAATCTCACATATAGCATGCACATCTGTTTCTTGCAAATCTCTTAGCATCTCATTCCTCCTCAAAAGAAATCTCTGGCAACCGAGCAAGAATATCTTCTCGCTTAATCGCCCCCTGGCGTAAGATTTTCACCTTGTCTCCAGACAAATCCAAAATAGTCGAATCCTGTCCAGTTAGAAAAGCGTCGTCCTCCAGACCCAGAACCTCTTGGTCAAAATCCTCTAGAATTTGAGCAAAGGTCACTCCACTTGCCTGACCTGAAATATTGGCAGACGGCCCAATCAAGGGTCCTGTCTCTCGAATCAAATCAAGTGTAATGGGGTGACTCGGCATCCGAAATCCCACCGTTGCAAGACCAGAGTTGACCCAATAGGGAACTCGGTCATTGGCTTCGAGGATAATAGTCAAGGGACCCGGTAAAAAGGCCTCTACAAGCTTTTGTAGATAAGTTGGTTGATTCTTTGAAAAGTGCAAGATGTCCTCTAGAGAAGCGACATTAAGATTGAGTGCCTTATCTCTAGGACGACGTTTGAGTTGGTAAACATGGTCGACAGCTTTTTCGTCTAAGGCCTTAGCAAAGAGACCATAAACTGTCTCGGTAGGTAAAACGACTGCCCCGCCCTTTTCCAACTCTTGTCTAATCCTGTCCATCATCAACTACAACCATCCTATCTTGACCAAATTGGTCCTTGAGTGTTCGTACCCGTTTTTCAGGAAGATGTTTCCTAAAAAGCGCAGGAACACTTTGACCTTGCTTGTATCCAATTTCAAGGTAAATCTTACCACCATCTGTGAGATAGTCTTTTGCATCTTCCGCAATTCTGCGGTAAATAGCTAGGCCATCCTCATCTGCAAAGAGAGCTAGATGAGGTTCTGAATGCAAAACATTCAAACCGACCTCTGACTCATCTTCACGAGAGATATAGGGTGGATTGGATACAATTATATCATATTTTTCAGAAATTTCTGCAAAACAATCAGATTTTTTAAAAAATATATTAAGATTTTGATTTCTAGCATTCTCTGATGCAAGCTCTAAGGCGGCTTGGGAAATATCTGCTGCCGTCACTGACCAATCTGGTCTGTTTTTTGCTAATCCAAGGGCTATGGCGCCACTTCCAGTCCCGATATCTAGGATCTTAAGATTTTCCTCAGGATTTTCTGTGAGGATGAGTTCCACCAACTCTTCTGTCTCTGGACGAGGAATCAAAACCCGCTCATCCACTTTTAACTGCATTCCAAAAAAATCTGCGTGACCAATGATGTACTGTGCCGGTTTGTGAACTGCTAACTGCTGGTAAATTTCTTCTACAAATTGTTTTTCGGCCTCTGTTACCTCTTGCTGAAGGGTAAAAACAAAGTCCGTAAAAGAGAGATTTTTTAAGCTACGATAGACAAAAGAGAGGCTTTCTGCTTCCTCTCCTTGTCTTATCAACTCTTCTTCAAAATCTGAAAATAATTGAGCTAATTTCATTATTTGTTTAATTCTTCTAATTTTTGTGTTTGGTCATAAAGAACCAAGGCATCCACAACTTCATCCAATTTACCAGATAAAATCGTATCTAGTTTTTGGAGAGTCAAGCCAATACGGTGGTCTGTGACACGGTTTTGTGGGAAATTATAAGTACGGATACGTTCTGAACGGTCACCAGTACCGATTGTTGACTTACGCTCAGCGTCTTGTTCATCTTGGGCAATTTGTGCAAAGTGGTCAGCAACACGCGCACGGATGATTTTCATGGCCTTCTCACGGTTCTTCTGCTGGGTACGTTCTTCCTGCATCTCAACCTTGATATTGGTTGGCAAGTGAACGATACGCACGGCAGTCGCAACCTTATTGACGTTCTGACCACCAGCACCAGATGCGTGGTAAATGTCCACACGAAGATCTTTTGGATCAATATCGTATTCAACTTCTTCCACTTCAGGCATTACAAGCACTGTCGCTGTCGAAGTGTGTACACGCCCTTGGCTCTCTGTTACAGGGACACGTTGGACACGGTGGGCACCTGATTCGTACTTAAGCTTAGAATATACAGATTGACCAGAAACCATAGCAACCACTTCCTTGAAACCACCGACACCGTTCATAGAAGCTTCCATGACTTCAAAGCGCCAGCCTTGGGCTTCTGCATACTTTTGGTACATAGTTAGAAGGTCTCCAGCGAAGAGTGCCGCTTCGTCTCCACCAGCTGCTCCACGGATTTCAAGGATGATGTTCTTGTCATCGTTTGGATCCTTTGGAAGGAGCAAGATTTTCAATTTTTCTTCATACTCTTCTTTTTCAGCCTTGGCATCTTTCAATTCTTGCTTGGCCATTTCTTCCAAGTCTGCATCTCCGCCTGATTCTTTAATCATTTCTTCAGCATCGACGATGTTTTGAAGGACTTGTTTGTACTCACGGTAGGCTGTTACCGTATCACGAGTTGAAGCCTCTTCTTTTGAAAGCTCCATGAATCTCTTGGTGTCTGAAACGACATCAGGGTCACTGAGCAATTCTCCTAATTCTTCATAACGGTCTTCTA
>CAURRB010000092.1:0-4469 GCA_963527085.1 Streptococcus oralis | reverse complement strand
CACCAATTAGTGGAAGAGGCCGATAGCATCCAGAAAACGCATCAGTATTTCAATGATACCACTGTAGATCAGGAGTCTTATAAACAGGCAGTCGCAAATGCCCAAGCTCTCTTTGAGGCATCTCATACTAGTCAAGAACAGGTTGATTCCTTGAAACAGGCCCTTGAAACTGCTAAGAAAAACCTAGACGGCCAACCTGTTGATAAGAAAACTCTCGGAGTTGAATTTGAGATGAAGGATGTGACTCAGTCTACAGTTGCTTACCAGTATGCTGATGAACAAGCCAAACTCCGTTATCGTCGTGCTCTAGATCAGGCCAAACTCGTTTTGGACAATCCTTTCGCCAATCAAGCCTTGGTCGATCAAGTTCGGACGGATCTCGAGGCAGCTCGTCAAGCTCTGGATGGAGTCAAGAGAAAACCAAGCCTCTCTCTAGTTCGTGTCGAGAAGGAAGAAGATAAACGCCAAGTTTCTCTTAGCTATCACTTGACGGATGCTACAGCTAGCTATCAATCAGCCAAAGCGCAGCTATACAAGGGCGAAACGCTGATCAAGGAAGTCGACCTTTTGGACCTCGCTCAAAAATTGACACTTGATGACTTGGATTACTATACTCCTTATACCCTCAAAACCGTCATGAAATATGACCTAGGTCAAGGGGAACAAACTAGTATAGAGGATCAACGTCCAGTTCAGCTAGATTATAAGAAGGTTGAAATCAAAGACATCGACCGCATCGAGCTGTACGGTAAAGATGGCAGTCATTACCGACGTTACCTATCCTTGTCAGAAGTGCCGACTGATTTGGACAACTACTATGTTCGAATTCAGTCAGACAAGTTCAAGGATATGCTCTTGCCAGTTTCTAAGATTACAGATAAGGGCAATGCCTACTCCGTAACGGTATCAGCTAATCAGCTCGTCGAGGGAGAAGGGGACCATTATCGTCCAGATTACTCTTTTGAACTGCCGAAAACGCCTCTTAGCCAAGAAGGTGTCTATACGTCCTTCAAAGCGCTCATAGAGGCCATGAAATCGAATCCGACTGGAAACTTCAAACTAGGAGCGGATGTTTCAGCAGATGAGATTCAGTTGGAACAGTCTGCGACAAGCTATGTTCCAGAAGAATTTTCAGGTAGTCTAACTAGCCGAGTGGATGGCAAAGATTATACCATCTACAACTTGGCAAAACCACTCTTTGCAACCTTGAAAAATGCCACCATCCAGCAACTGACCTTGAAATCGGCTGCAGTTACAGGCAAGGACTCTATAGGGATCTTGGCTAGCAACGCTCAGAATGCAACGATTACGGATGTTTCTGTAAGTGGTAGTCTATCTGGGAACAAGCATATCGGTGGACTCGTAGGAGTTGCCCAAAACACAAAACTAACCAATGTTGCCTTTAAAGGGTCCATCACCAGCACCCAAGATGGGGGGCAGGAGTACAATATTGGTGGCCTGGTCGGTAATTTCCATGGCAACCAATCACTGGCGCAGAAGAGTCAGGCGGATGTATCTATCCAAGTAACGGGTCGAAATGGAGACCAGCGTGTTGGAGGCTTGATTGGTCGTTTGCAGAATGGAGCTAGATTAGAAACTTCTTATGTGTCTGGTTCTATCCAAAATGCAGGCCATTCTGGCCAAGTCGGTGGAGCGATCGGGTCTACTTGGAACAATGGACAGGTCCGAAATGTCTTGACCAGTGTCAAGGTTCAAAATGGTCATGCCATGACAGGAGATCCCTATCCAGAGGCTTCTGTTCGGGACTCTTATGTTCTTGAAGGGACTACAGCAAATCGAAAAGATGAGCGTTTTGTCCATTCTATTTCAGAGGCCGATGCGCAAGCCAAACGTCAGTCCTTTGGAATCACTTCAAACTTGACGGACCAGGAGCCATTGCAGCAAGCTTACCAGCATCAAACAGACTATAGTCGAGTGAGGGGAGCTCAGGAGTCCAGAAAGCAAGCCTACGAAAATGTAGAAAAACTATTACCATTCTACAACAAAGACTTTATCGTTCATACAGCCAACCAAATAGCTGAGGATGATAAACTCAACAAAGTAGCCTTGTTAGATGTGGTTCCGATGAAAGATGGGACACTGATAACGGATGTTAACAGCCATAAGGGTGAAATCAATAGGCTGATGCTGCATTATGCAGATAAGACCATTGCTTATCTTGATCTGACCTACAAGGGAGATTTTGCCAATGGCCAGATTGCTGAATATAGCATCGCTGATAAGAATTTACTCTATACACCAGAGGCCTTCCTATCTGACTACCAGTCCATTAAAGAGAGTGTCTTGGATGAACTCAGAGCTGTGACCTATGACTCAGCTGCTGTTCGTAAGGTCCTTGGGATTGGTGAAACAGCTTCCTTAGATGATCTTTATCTGGAAAAAGCCTTTGAACAAACCAAGGCTGAACTAGGTCAGGAGCTCCTCAAGGTGCTTTCAGTTGACAAGTCGATTAACACCCTAGGCCCTGCTGTAGCAGATGCGATTAGCCAAAAGATTCTGCAGAACAAAGAGGCCTTTATGCTTGGTCTGACCTATCTCAACCGCTGGTACAATGTCAATTATGGAACCTTCAACACCAAGGATCTTAATGCCTATAAGTTTGATTTCTTCGGTAATCAAGCCGCTTCGACACTTGATACCATTATCGCTCTCGGTAACTCTGGAATGGGCAACCTTCGAGCGCAAAACAACTTCAATGCCTACCGACAATCCCTAGCCAAGGAAAAAGGCAAAGGGGACCTCTTTACATACTTAGAGAGTCTGCGTGAACTCTTCTTGCCAAATAAAACTAACAGTGAGTGGTTCAAGGAAAATACCAAGGCTTATATCGTAGAAGCTCGTTCAAGTCTGCCAGAAATTCAGGCTAAACAGGATAATGCAGATCGTAAGAGTAAGTATACAATCAAGGTCTACGACAGACTGACTCAGGGAGATTGGGGCTTCAAGCAAATGGTCCTCCAACTTCTGACCTTACCTGAAAGAGATGTCTATATCATCAGCAATATGTCGACCATTGCCTTTGGTAGCTTTGGAAGCTACAGGAAAGAAGGTGGCAGAGTTCTCTCAGGCGAGGAACTCCATCGACACGTTGAAAAACTTGTGGATCAATCAGCTGAATGGCAACGAAACCACTATGATATGTGGTACAACATTCTAAGTCCAAACAGGAAAGACACTCTATTCAGACGGGTGATCGTTACAGACGGTTTCTTTGTTTACAATGATAAAGGCCAGCAATATTGGGCTCCGCGTAATGATAAGACCTCTGTTGCTATGTACAATTTCTTTGGTCCTGCTGGCAAGTATCACGGAGACAATGGACTAGGGGCCTTTGCTAATGGTTATGAAGTCTTCTACGTCTATGACCAGATGCTGGGAGCTTCTGGAACCATGGTGTATACCCATGAAATGACCCACAACTCGGATGGTTCTATCTATTTTGAAGGACATGGTCGTCGTGAGGGTGAAGGACCTGAGAGCTTTGCTACAGGAATGTTAGAGTCTGTAACCAATGTTAGCGAAAAAGGTCTCGTTCTCAATAGTTTCTATCAAGGAGATAAAGATTCGACCACACGTTACCATACCTATGATCCTGTTGCTCGATTCTCCTCAGCAGATGCTCTTCGCGACTACATGCATGGAGTCTTTGATGTGCTGAACCTTCTGGATTATGTAGAAGGGGATATTGTTACTGGAGTTCTAACTGATCAACAGAAAATGAAATGGTACCGTAAGGCTGAAAATTATAAATTTGAGAATACGTCTTATGGTAAGAAAGCCCATGCTGATGATCGAATCGTTCCAATAACAGCTGAAGAAGCAGCCAAACTAAAGTCTGTCGATGCTCTGGTTGATCATAATATCATTGGTCGTCGCGATGGTTGGGATACAGCTAGCTTTGGACGAAATGGCTACTATGTCATCAATATGTTTGCTTCCTTCTATGCAGCTCTGGACAATCCAACTGGTGCTCCTGGTGGGCTTATGTTCCGCCGTAGAGCCTATGAATTGCTCGGAGACAAGGGTTACCAGCAAGGATTTGTCCCATATGTATCTGGCCAATACTCCGGCCAAGCGCTTAAAGAAGGTAATAAGACCTACTCAATCTGGAACAGAGGAGATGTCGGTGTAGTTGGAGATGATCTAATCCTTAAAAACCTCTACGGTAGTCAGTATGAATCATGGAAGGATTTGAAGAAAGCTATGTTGAATGAACGATACAACAAGGCCCAAAACTTCCTTCGCCCTATCACCATTGAGTTTGAAGCAGGAAAACTAGATAGCAAACGACAAATTACAATTTCTTCTTATGAGGAATTACAAGATTATATGTACTTAGCAGTACTAGCGGATGCCTCAGCTAAGAACATTGATCGTGCCTTATCAGACAGCTCTAAGAGCAGTGTCGCCCAACTCAAGTATCGTATTTTCAATGCTTATCTACGTGC
>CAURRB010000091.1:0-4496 GCA_963527085.1 Streptococcus oralis | reverse complement strand
GACCATCTACCAAGACAGAGAAATTCTGCATGTCTCGTGTCCAACCATCCGCATAACCGATTGGCACCGTCGCAATGACTTGCTCACTATCCGCTTGATAGGTGGCTCCATAGCCCATGTAAGCTCCAGCTGGAACTGTCTTGACATGAACCAGGGCAGACTCCAAACTCAAGGCTGGAGTCAAATCATAGGGTAAGTCCAAGACCTCTCCACTTGGATTGAGACCATACATGGCATCTCCCATACGGACTGCATTGAAAATAGTCTCTGCATGCCAGAGGGTCGTTGCCGAGTTACTGGCATGAACCAGTTCTGGAACTTCCTTCATACTTGCCAAAATAGCTTTAAAGCATTCTAACTGGGCATTAAAATAGGCATCTGATTCTTCATCTGCAGTAGCAAAGTGGGTAAAAATCCCCTCAACGCGAGCACCGTGTTGTTGGAGCAAGGCTTGAGCCTGATCAGCCTCACTGGAATCTCGGAAACCAATCCGTCCCATCCCTGAGTCAATCTTGAGGTGAACCGTTAGGCCAGATAAATCTGTCTCCCTAGCTAAGAGAGCTTGAATCCACTCCAGTCCAGCCACTGTCAAGGTGATGTCGTATTCTTTAGCAAGAGAAACAGCTTCTAGCTCAGAAACTCCTAAAATGAGGATTTTCTTGCTAAGTCCAGCCAGACGAAGTTCAATAGCTTCATCAATATTGGAAACACAAAATCCATCAACATCATCCTGAATCGCCATCGCAACGGCAACAGCTCCATGACCATAAGCATTGGCCTTGACCACTGCCCACTTGAGCGTTCCTTCAGGGATATGAGCCCCCATTTGCTGAATATTTTGTCGAATAGCTCCCAGATATATCAGAGCCTTGGTTGGTCTATGTGGACTAGCTTTCATGATTTTCCTCCAAAATGACACTGGCTGTCACAAACTGATCTGTATGGCTGATAGACAGCCAAATCTTTCCTGAAAATGGTGCCTGACTAAAATAAGGCGCCCCGCGTTCATTGTTCAAAACTTCCAAATCCTGAAAACCGAGCTTGCCAATACCAGTTCCCATAGCCTTGGAAAAGGCCTCCTTAGCCGACCAGCGACCTGCCAAGTATTCAATCTGTCTGCGCCCTTTGAGACTGGTAAAGCGCTCCATTTCTTTAGGGGTCAGCACGCGCTTAGCAAAGCCTTCACGTCGTGTAACTGCGTTTTCTATCGAAGCCAATTCTTCGATGTCAATTCCGTGTCCAACTATCATACTCATAAAAGGAGCTGAGATTCCCCCAACTCCATCCTTTTCACTTATTTTGTTAAGGTAGTATAAATTTCTTCTACCAAAGCTACTGTATTTTCCCAACCTAGACAAGGGTCAGTTATGGAGCAACCAAAGACCTCTGGTTGATTCTGGCGCCCATCTGCTAGGTAAGATTCGATCATAAAGCCTCGAACCGTCTTTTTAATCTTTTCATTCCAGTCACGATTCAGCAAGGCTTGACGAACAATGCGAACTTGTTCCATATACTGCTTGCCCGAATTGTCATGATTGGTATCGATGATAATGAAGGGATTTTCAAGCCCCATAGTCTCATAGCGATTGATGGCATTTAAGAGGGTTTCATAGTAGAAATTGGGTTCATTTTTGCCATATTCGTTCATGGCGCCACGAAGGATAACGTGGGCCAAAGGATTTCCTGAAGTTTCCACTTCTTGACCGTGGTAAAGGAAGGTTTGCTTGTTTTGAGCCGCATAGATGGCATTAAACATGACCCCAAGATTCCCAGATGTTGGATTTTTCATCCCAACTGGAGCATCAATCCCAGACGCTACAAAGCGGTGTTCCTGGTCTTCTACCGAACGAGCTCCTACAGCATGGTAGCTGACTAGATCATCTATCAAAACGAGATTTGACGGATAAAGCATCTCATCAGCTGTCGTCAAGCCCGTCTCGGTAATCACTCGGTAGTGTAGCTGACGAACAGCCTGCAAACCATTGATGAGACTAGGCGCTTCGCTGGTATTTGGTTGATGAATCATTCCCTTATAGCCATCTCCATTGGTACGAGGTTTAGCCGTATAGACACGCATCACGATAAAGATTTTATCCGCAACTTTTTTCTGCAAGTCTGCTAAGCGACGAGCATATTCGAGTACTGCTTCTTCATTGTCAGAAGAGCAAGGCCCCATCACCAAAAGGATTCGATCATCCTCACCCGAGATGATAGCTGCTAACTCTCTATCGCGGGCTTCTTTCTTTCGCAAGGCTTCAGGTGACAACTGGGTCACAGCCTTGATTGCTTCAATATCAATTTCTTGACCTTTTTCGATAAATGCCATCTTACTCTCCTAGCGTTTGGTAAATTTCGCGAACAAGTGCTTCTGTGTTGTCCCATCCTAGACAAGGATCCGTGATAGACTTGCCAAAAACTTCTGGCTCATTTTGACGTCCATCTTCTAGATAGGACTCAATCATAAAACCACGAACATATTTCTTGATTTTCTCATTCCAGTCACGGTTAATCAAGGTCTGACGAACGATACGGATTTGATCCATGTACTGCTTGCCTGAATTATCATGATTGGTATCAATGATGATAAAGGGGTTTTCCAAGCCCATCTTTTCATACTGGGCAATGGTATCCATCAAATTGTCATAGTAGTAGTTAGGAATATTTTTCCCATATTCATTCAAGGCACCGCGAAGAATGGCGTGGGACAATGGATTCCCTGTTGTTTCCACCTCTTTACCAAGGAAAAGGAAACTCTGTTTATTTTGCGCTGCATAAATCCCGTTAAACATAACATTGAGATTTCCAGATGTTGGATTTTTAAATCCTGTCGAGAAATCTGCTCCGCTCGCTACAAAACGGTGCTGTTGATCCTCTACAGAACGAGCTCCAACAGCCATATAAGAAATCAAATCATCCACCAGCGGAAGATTTTCAGGATAAAGCATCTCATCCGCTGTTGTCATTCCCGTCTCGGTAATTACACGATAGTGGAGCTGGCGAACAGCCTTGATCCCATTGATCAAACTAGGAGCTTCTGTCGCATTTGGCTGATGAATCAAGCCCTTATAGCCATCCCCATTGGTACGAGGTTTAGCTGTATAGACACGCATGACCATAAAAATACGGTCTTTGACCTCTTCTTGCAAAGCAGATAGACGCTTGGCATACTCGAGAACCGCCTCTTCGTTATCAGATGAACATGGTCCTATCACCAAGAGAATACGCTGGTCTTCCCCACGAATGATGGCTTCCAATTCCTGATCACGTTGATTTTTTCTCGCAAGAGCCGCTCCCTCTAATTTAGACAAGGCGCGAACTTCTTCAATGTTAATTTTAGGACTTTTAGCTTTAAATACCATGATTCATCTCCTTATAAAGCAAACGGACACCAAGCAAAAAATGATTTTTACCAGGTATCCGCCTGTATCTTATCTCATATTATTGTCTCTTTCCATGACAGTTCTTGAATTTCTTACCTGATCCACATGGGCATTGGTCGTTTCGTCCGATTTGGCTCAAGTCCAAATCTTCTGGAAGACTTGCCTGCTGCGCTGCGATATTACGAGTCGCAGTTGTACTGATATTGTGTTCAGTTTGCGGACGTTCTTGTTCATGGATTTGTGCTTTCATCATCAAGCGGGTCACATCGAATTCAATCGATCCAATCATGTCGTTAAACATGCGGAAACCTTCTGCTTGATATTCTACAACTGGGTTGTTTTGAGCATATCCACGAAGACCAACAGCATTTCGCAACTGGTCAAGAGCATCGATATGGTCTGTCCACTTGTTGTCTACAACACGTAGAATCAAGACTTTTTGGAATTCTTTCACTGCATCTTCGTCACGAAGCTTAGCAACTTGGCTGTCATAGACTTTCAAGGCACGTTGGAAAAGTTCATCTTTGATAGCTTGGTCTGACAGACCTGCAAGATCTGAACGGCTAATTGAATCTTCTGGAAGCAAGTTATACTTAGCAAAGTTCAAGATTGCTTCCAATTTTTCATCTTCTTTCGAACGAGCATGTGCATCCACGATACGTCCAATGGTACGACGAATCATAGCATGGATTTCTGGTGCCAAGTCACGATCTGCAGTAATGACATCATAGCGTTGCGCATAGATGATCTCACGTTGTTCACGCATAACATCATCGTATTGAAGGACTTGTTTACGAGTGTCGTAGTTGTTTCCTTCGACACGTTTTTGAGCTGCTTCAACTTGACGCGTTAACATGCGAGATTCGATGGCTTCGTCAGACATGTTGAGACGTTCAAAGACACCTTTCAAACGTTCTGAACCGAAACGTTTCATCAAATCATCTTCAAGAGACAAGTAGAATTGTGACTCACCTGGGTCTCCTTGACGTCCTGAACGTCCACGAAGCTGATTATCAATACGGCGACTTTCGTGACGCTCTGTACCGATAACACAAAGTCCACCAAGTTCACGAACCCCTTCACCAAGCTTGATGTCGGTACCACGACCGGCCATGT
>CAURRB010000090.1:0-4625 GCA_963527085.1 Streptococcus oralis | reverse complement strand
TCGTCCTTATATCACTAATTTTATTCGTTTGCTTTCCCTACCAGAATATATCTTAACTGAAGTAGAAAATGGAAAAATTTCTCAAGCGCATGCACGTTCACTAGTTGGTTTGGACAAAGAGCAGCAAGACTATTTCTTTCAACTAATTAAAAATGAAGACATCTCTGTGAGAAAGCTAGAAGCACTTCTTACAGAGAAAAAACAAAAGAAGCAAAAAAAAAGTGATTCTTTCATCAAAGACGAAGAAGATAAATTAAAAAAACTACTCGGTTTAAGTGTAGAAATTAAACTTTCAAAAAAAGATACTGGAAAGATTATTATCTCCTTTTCAAGTCAAGAAGAATACAATAGAATTATTAACAGCCTGAAATAAGGCTGTTCTTTTATTTTCTCAACCCACAAATTTATCCACCAATTTTTTTATCAAAAAGCCTACTAAATCAAGGATTTTTCTTTTTATCCCCAACCTGTGGATAAATACTACTAACATTGTGGATTCTTTTCCCCAATCTGTGGAAAAATCCTACTATCTATGGTAAAATAAGTCTAGCACTAAACTACTAAAATCATAGTAAAGGAGGAAAAATAGTTGAAAGAAAAGCAATTTTGGAATCGTATTTTAGAATTTGCTCAAGAAAGATTGACAAGATCTATGTATGATTTCTATGCTACACCTGCTGAACTCATCAAAGTAGAAGAAAACACAGCTACTATATTTCTACCGAGATCAGAGATGGAAATGGTGTGGGAAAAGCAATTAAAAGATATTATTATTGCTGCTGGTTTTGAAATTTATGATTCTGAAATCAAACCTCACTATATTTTCACTAAACCTCAGAGCACAGAATCTCCTCAAGTAAATGATACGAATAGTGTCTCTACTTACGATTACACACCTGCACTACCAACGATTCCCTATTCCGAAACAGGATTAAAAGAAAAATATACCTTTGATAACTTTATTCAAGGTGATGGGAATGTTTGGGCGGTGTCTGCTGCACTAGCTGTATCTGAAGATTTAGCTCTGACCTATAATCCTCTTTTCATCTATGGAGGACCTGGTCTTGGAAAGACTCACTTACTCAATGCGATTGGAAATGAGATTTTGAAAAATATTCCTGATGCGCGTGTCAAGTACATTCCTGCCGAAAGCTTTATCAATGACTTTCTTGAACACTTGCGACTTGGGGAAATGGAAAAGTTCAAAAAGACTTACCGTAGCCTTGATCTCTTGTTGATCGATGATATCCAATCTCTCAGTGGCAAAAAAGTCGCGACCCAGGAAGAATTTTTCAATACCTTCAATGCTCTTCATGATAAACAGAAACAGATTGTCCTAACCAGTGATCGAAGTCCTAAACACCTAGAAGGCCTTGAGGAAAGACTTGTTACACGCTTTAGTTGGGGATTGACGCAAAATATCACCCCTCCTGACTTTGAGACACGTATCGCCATTCTTCAAAGTAAAACAGAGCACTTGGATTACCATTTCCAAAGTGATACTCTAGAATACTTGGCTGGCCAATTTGATTCAAATGTTCGAGAATTGGAAGGAGCAATCAACGATATCACTTTAATTGCCAGAGTGAAGAATATTAAGGATATTACTATTGATATTGCTGCGGAAGCTATTAGAGCACGTAAGCAAGACGCCCGCCAGATACTTGTTATTCCAATTGAGAAAATCCAAACTGAAGTTGGTAATTTTTATGGAGTGAGTGTTAAAGAAATGAAAGGTACGAGACGAGTTCAGAACATCGTTTTGGCACGTCAGGTTGCTATGTATCTAGCTAGAGAACTGACAGATAATAGTCTTCCAAAAATCGGAAAAGAATTTGGCGGAAAGGATCACACCACCGTTATTCATGCCCATGCTAAAATTAAATCATTGATTGACGAAGACGATAATTTACGTTTAGAAATAGAAGCAATCAAAAAGAAAATTAAGTAGCTTGTGGATAACTTTTCCTTTCTTATCTTTTTTATCCACATTTTTTAAACAAGCTTAGAAGCTTAAGTTTACTAAATAGCACCCAGTTTTCCACAAAATTCACACATACTATTATTACTATTAACTTTCTAATACTAAAAATAAATAAAGGAGAATCCATGATTCATTTTTCAATTAATAAAAATTTATTTCTACAAGCTTTAAATACCACAAAACGAGCAATTAGCTCAAAAAATGCTATTCCGATTTTATCGACAATCAAAATTGATATTAGCAATGAAGGAATTACTTTAATTGGATCAAATGGTCAAATTTCTATTGAAAATTTCATTTCTCAAAAAAATGAAGATGCTGGTCTTTTGATTACTTCTTTAGGTTCGATTCTTCTAGAAGCTTCTTTCTTTATCAATGTTGTATCTAGTCTTCCAGATGTAACGCTTGATTTTAAAGAAATTGAACAAAAACAAATTGTCTTAACAAGTGGCAAATCAGAAATTACTCTAAAAGGAAAAGATAGCGAACAGTACCCACGAATCCAAGAAATTTCAGCAAGCACACCTTTGGTTCTTGAAACAAAACTACTCAAGAAAATTATCAATGAAACAGCTTTTGCTGCAAGTACGCAAGAGAGTCGTCCAATCTTAACTGGTGTCCATTTTGTTTTGAGCCAACACAAGGAACTAAAAACAGTTGCAACAGACTCTCATCGCCTTAGCCAGAAAAAATTGACTCTTGAAAAAAATGGAGATGATTTCGATGTGGTAATTCCTAGTCGTTCTCTCCGCGAATTTTCAGCGGTATTTACAGATGATATTGAAACTGTAGAGATTTTCTTTGCAAATAATCAAATCCTCTTTAGAAGCGAAAATATTAGCTTCTACACTCGTCTCCTAGAAGGTAATTATCCTGATACAGATCGCTTGATTCCAACAGACTTTAACACTACAATTACTTTTGATGTGGTTAATTTGCGTCAATCTATGGAGCGTGCACGTCTCTTATCAAGTGCGACTCAAAATGGTACTGTGAAGCTTGAAATTAAAGGTGGAGTTGTTAGCGCCCATGTTCACTCTCCAGAGGTTGGTAAAGTAAACGAAGAAATCGATACGGAGCAGGTGACCGGGGATGATTTGACTATTAGTTTCAACCCAACTTACTTGATTGATTCCCTCAAGGCTTTAAATAGCGAAAAGGTTACCATTAGCTTTATCTCAGCAGTTCGTCCATTTACTCTTGTGCCAGCAGATACTGACGAAGACTTCATGCAGCTCATTACACCAGTTCGTACAAATTAAGTGAAAGAGGTTGAGCCTGGCTTGCCTCTTTTATGATATAATCAAAAAAGAAAAGGAGAGTAGTATGTATCAAGTTGGAAATTTTGTTGAGATGAAAAAACCACATGCTTGTACAATCAAGTCAACAGGTAAAAAAGCAAATCGTTGGGAAATTACACGTGTAGGGGCAGATATCAAAATAAAATGTAGCAATTGTGACCACCTTGTCATGATGAGTCGCTATGATTTTGAACGAAAAATGAATAAAATTATTGACTAAGAACCCTTAGTTAGAGGGTTAGCAAGTTTTTCCTTTTTGTGTTATAATGTTAGGGATTGAAATGAGAACGGAGAATGAGAAACTATGGCTTTAACAGCAGGTATCGTTGGTTTGCCAAACGTTGGTAAATCAACCCTTTTTAATGCAATTACAAAAGCAGGAGCAGAGGCGGCAAACTACCCATTTGCGACTATTGATCCAAACGTTGGGATGGTGGAAGTTCCAGATGAACGCCTACAAAAACTAACGGAAATGATTACTCCTAAAAAGACAGTTCCAACAACCTTTGAGTTTACAGATATTGCAGGGATTGTAAAAGGAGCTTCAAAAGGAGAAGGTCTAGGTAATAAATTCTTGGCCAATATCCGTGAAGTAGACGCGATTGTTCACGTAGTTCGTGCTTTTGATGATGAAAATGTGATGCGCGAGCAAGGACGTGAAGACGCCTTTGTGGATCCACTTGCAGATATTGATACCATTAACCTAGAATTGATTCTTGCTGACTTAGAATCAGTTAATAAACGCTATGCGCGTGTAGAAAAGATGGCACGTACGCAAAAAGATAAAGAATCAGTAGCAGAATTTAATGTTCTTCAAAAGATTAAACCAGTCCTTGAAGATGGAAAATCAGCACGTACTATTGAATTTACAGATGAAGAACAAAAGGTTGTCAAAGGTCTCTTCCTTTTGACCACTAAACCAGTTCTTTATGTTGCTAATGTGGATGAGGATGTAGTTTCAAATCCAGATTCTATCGAATATGTGAAGCAAATTCGAGAATTCGCAGCGACAGAAAATGCTGAGGTAGTAGTTATTTCCGCGCGTGCTGAGGAAGAAATTTCTGAGTTAGACGATGAAGATAAGCAAGAATTTCTTGAAGCACTTGCCTTGACAGAATCAGGCGTTGATAAGTTGACTCGAGCTGCTTACCATCTACTAGGACTCGGAACTTACTTTACAGCTGGTGAAAAAGAAGTCCGTGCTTGGACCTTTAAGAGAGGGATGAAAGCTCCTCAAGCAGCTGGTATTATCCACTCAGACTTTGAAAAAGGTTTCATTCGTGCGGTAACCATGTCATATGAGGATCTAGTGAAATACGGATCTGAAAAGGCTGTAAAAG
>CAURRB010000089.1:0-4637 GCA_963527085.1 Streptococcus oralis | reverse complement strand
TCTACATTATCGACGAGGTTCATATGCTGTCTACTGGAGCTTTTAATGCGCTTTTGAAGACTTTGGAAGAACCAACTCAAAATGTTGTCTTTATCCTGGCGACCACCGAATTGCATAAGATTCCTGCAACCATTTTATCGCGTGTCCAACGTTTTGAGTTTAAATCGATTCGAACGCAAGATATCACGGCACATATACATCATATTTTAGAAAAAGAAAATATCAGTTCTGAACCAGATGCTGTAGAAATCATTGCCAGACGAGCTGAAGGTGGAATGCGGGATGCCTTGTCTATTCTGGACCAAGCCTTGAGTTTGACTCAAGGGAATGATTTAACTACAGCTATCTCTGAGGAGATTACAGGCACCATTAGTCTATCAGCGCTTGATGACTATGTAGCTGCCTTGTCTCAACAGGATGTTTCAAAAGCTCTTGATTCTTTGAATCTTTTGTTTGAAAATGGCAAGAGCATGACTCGTTTTGTGACGGATCTCTTGCAGTATTTGCGTGATCTACTAGTTGTTCAGACAGGTGGCGAAAATACTCATCACAGTCCAGTTTTTATGGACAATCTAGCTCTTTCTCAGGAAAGTCTCTTTGAAATGATTCGAATAGCGACTGTGAGCTTGGCGGATATGAAAGCTAGCCTGCAACCTAAGATTTATGCTGAGATGATGACCATTCGTTTAGCTGAGATTAAGCCTGAATCGGCGCTTTCAGGAGCTGTCGAGGGTGAGATTTCTGCACTGAGACAGGAAGTCGCTCGTCTCAAAAAAGAACTTGCCAATGTTGGAACGGTGCCTAAACAAGTGGCGCCAGTCCCTAGCCGTCCAGCCACTTCCAAGACAGTCTATCGAGTAGACCGTAATAAAGTTCAGGCTATCCTACAAGAAGCTGTTGAAAATCCTGAATTGGCACGGCAAAACTTGATTCGCCTCCAGAATGCATGGGGAGAGGTAATCGAAAGCTTAGCTGGTCCTGATAAGGCTCTTCTTGTTGGTTCTCAACCAGTTGCGGCCAACGAACACCATGCTATTTTAGCTTTTGAGTCTAATTTCAATGCTGGACAAACCATGAAACGGGATAACCTCAATACCATGTTTGGCAATATTCTTAGCCAAGCTGCTGGATTTTCACCTGAGATTTTGGCTATTTCCCTAGAGGAATGGAAAGAGGTTCGAGCAGCATTTTCAGCTAAAAACAAGTCTCCTCAAGCTGACAAAGAGGTGGAAGAAGAGAGTCTGATTCCAGAAGGATTTGAATTTCTAACTGATAAAGTCATGGTTGAAGAAGACTAAAAGTGGATTTCATGATACAATAATCTTATGAATAGACAACAATTTATCATAATAGCGTTATTCACGGCAGCTGAGACTTATTTCTTCAATGAATCCTTGATGACTGGTCGCTACGTTATGGCAGCTTTTTGGGCGATTTTACTCTTTCGAAACTTTAGGTTAAGTTACCTGATGGGAAAAATTGTAGACGCTATTGATCAGCACCTAAACCGCAAGGATTAGCCCCAGCTTCTAGACAAAATCAAAGCCTTTTAGGCTTTTTTTTGTTATACTAGTAGAGTATATTTATTGACCTTTTGTCCTATTTTTTAGGGATTGTAAGCAATTTCCTAAGGTATTGAGCAAAATGTTTGAAAAAGAAAGGAACTATCATGTCAGTATTAGAGATCAAAGATCTTCACGTTGAGATTGAAGGAAAAGAAATTTTGAAAGGGGTCAATCTGACTCTGAAAACAGGAGAAATCGCAGCTATCATGGGACCAAATGGTACTGGTAAATCGACTCTTTCTGCAGCTATTATGGGGAACCCTAACTATGAAGTTACAAAAGGGGAAGTCTTGTTTGATGGCGTAAACATCCTTGAGTTGGAAGTAGACGAGCGTGCGCGTATGGGACTTTTCCTTGCTATGCAATACCCATCAGAAATTCCTGGAATTACCAATGCTGAATTTCTTCGTGCAGCTATGAATGCTGGTAAAGAAGATGATGAAAAGATTTCAGTTCGTGAGTTTATCACTAAACTAGACGAGAAAATGGAATTGCTCAACATGAAAGAAGAAATGGCAGAGCGTTACCTCAACGAAGGTTTCTCTGGTGGTGAGAAAAAACGTAATGAAATTCTTCAACTCTTGATGTTGGAACCAACTTTTGCCCTTTTGGATGAGATTGACTCAGGTCTTGATATTGATGCCCTTAAAGTTGTTTCTAAAGGTGTTAATGCTATGCGTGGTGAAGGCTTTGGTGCTATGATTATCACTCACTACCAACGTCTCTTGAACTACATCACACCAGACGTGGTACACGTGATGATGGAAGGTCGTGTGGTTCTTTCTGGTGGTCCAGAATTGGCTGCCCGTTTGGAACGTGAAGGATACGCAAAACTAGCTGAAGAACTTGGCTACGACTACAAGGAAGAATTGTAATTCCCTCGTATCTTTTAGGAGAAGTAAATGACTAAAGAGAATATTAAACTTTTTTCAGAAATGCACGCTGAACCAAGCTGGTTGGCTGACCTCCGTCAAAAAGCTTTTGATAAGATTGAGAGTTTGGAATTACCAGTCATTGAGCGTGTCAAATTTCACCGTTGGAATCTGGGAGATGGAACCATCACAGAAAGTGAACCTTCAGCAAATGTTCCTGACTTCACTGCTTTAGATAATCACTTGAAGTTGGTGCAAGTAGGAACGCAGACTGTTTTTGAACAAACTCCAGTTGAGTTAGCTGAACAAGGTGTTGTCTTTACAGACTTTCACTCAGCTTTAGAAGAAATTCCAGAGCTTATTGAGGAATTCTTCATGTCATCTGTTAAGTATGACGATGACAAGTTGGCAGCCTACCATACAGCTTACTTTAACAGTGGTGCTGTTCTCTACATTCCTGATAATGTTGAGATTACAGAACCAATTGAAGGTATTTTCTACCAAGACAGCGATAGCGATGTGCCATTTAACAAGCATATTATGATTATCGCTGGTAAAAATTCTAAGATTAGTTATCTTGAACGTCTAGAGTCACGAGGTGGAGGTAGTGCAAAAGCAACTGCCAATATTACAGTTGAAGTGATTGCTCGTTCAGGTGCGCAAGTGAAATTTGCAGCTATTGACCGTTTAGCTGAAAATGTCACTGCCTATATTAGTCGTCGTGGTAAATTGGGCAACGATGCAAGCATTGACTGGGCAATAGGTGTTATGAACGAAGGAAATGTCGTTGCGGACTTCGATAGCGATTTGATTGGTAACGGTAGCCATGCAGATCTCAAGGTTGTAGCTCTTTCAAGTGGCCGTCAGGTACAAGGAATTGATACGCGAGTGACTAATTACGGTTGCAACTCTATCGGAAATATCCTCCAACATGGGGTTATCCTTGAAAAAGCAACTTTGACCTTCAATGGTATTGGACACATCATCAAAGGCGCTAAGGGAGCAGATGCGCAGCAAGAGAGTCGTGTTCTTATGCTTTCAGACCAAGCACGTTCAGATGCCAACCCAATTCTTTTGATTGATGAAAATGACGTAACTGCAGGTCACGCGGCCTCTATCGGTCAGGTGGATCCAGAAGATATGTACTACCTCATGAGCCGTGGCTTGGATAAGGCAACTGCAGAACGTTTGGTTGTTCGTGGTTTCCTTGGCTCCGTTATCGTTGAGATTCCAGTCAAGGAAGTTCGTGATGAAATGATTGCAACTATCGAAGAAAAATTGTCAAAACGCTAAGGGGAAGCCTATGTTAGATGTAGAAGCGATTCGCAAGGATTTTCCAATTTTAGACCAGATTGTTAATGATGAACCACTGGTTTATCTGGATAATGCTGCGACGACACAAAAACCACTAGCAGTTCTTGAAACAATCAACCGCTATTATGAGCAGGACAATGCCAATGTTCACCGTGGTGTTCATACCTTGGCTGAGCGAGCAACAGCTTCTTATGAAGCGGCTCGTGAAACCATTCGTAAGTTTATCAATGCAGGCTCTACAAAGGAAGTTCTCTTTACCAGAGGAACGACAACCAGTCTTAACTGGGTGGCACGCTTTGCTGAGGAGATTTTGACTGAGGGAGACCAGGTCTTGATTTCAGTCATGGAACACCATTCCAATATCATTCCTTGGCAGGAGGCCTGCCGCAAGACTGGAGCAGAGCTTGTCTATGTTTATCTCAAGGACGGAGCTCTGGATATGGATGACTTGCGCGCTAAATTGACTGATAAAGTCAAGTTAGTTTCCCTAGCTCATGCCTCTAATGTCCTTGGTGTGGTTAATCCTATCAAAGAAATCACGCAATTGGCCCACCAAGTTGGAGCTATCATGGTGGTGGATGGTGCTCAGTCTACGCCACATATGAAGATTGATGTCCAGGACTTGGATGTGGACTTCTTTGCCTTTTCAGGTCACAAGATGGCTGGTCCGACTGGTATTGGTGTTCTTTATGGCAAAGAAAAGTATCTGGAACAAATGTCTCCAGTTGAATTTGGTGGCGAGATGATTGATTTCGTCTATGAGCAATCTGCTAGTTGGAAGGAATTGCCTTGGAAATTTGAGGCTGGAACGCCAAATATGGCAGGTGCTATCGGACTTGCTGCAGCAGTGGATTATCTGGAAAAGATTGGTATGGATGCCATTGAA
>CAURRB010000088.1:0-4654 GCA_963527085.1 Streptococcus oralis | reverse complement strand
GGTTGGTGGATAATACCAGGATGGGCAGCAAAGATACCATCTACGTCTGTAAAGTTCTCATAGAGATCAGCCTTAACACCTGCTGCAATGATAGAACCTGTGATATCTGAACCTCCACGTGAAAAAGTACAGATTTGATTTTCCTTAGTCACACCAAAGAAACCAGGGATGACAAGGACTTCGTTGCTATCAGCCAAGCCTTCAATCTTGTCATAACTAGATGGAATGATGCGTGCGTTTCCAGGTTCACTTGTGACAACAATCCCAGCTTCTCTTGGGTGAACATAGCGTGCATCGATACCGTTTTGGTTAAAGTAGGCTGCAATCAATTTGGCATTGTTATTTTCTCCAGCCGCTAGGAAGGTATCATAGAGAAATTCATTGTCCTCTATAGGAAGAGTTGCCAAGGCCCGAATACTTTTAGAGATTTTTTCTAAAACAGCAGGTTTTAACCCTAGTTCACTAACCATAGCGGCATAACGGTCAATGATCCAGCTTTGGCTAGCACTGATGTCATTTCCAGCCACATAGTCACGATAGTATTTGATCAAGGCATCGGTCACCTTGGTATCTTCAGCATTGCGTTTGCCGGGTGCAGAAACGACTACAAAACGGCGTTCTTTATCACTTTTAACGATGTTTAAAACTTTTTCTAACTGACCAGCAGAGGCAAGCGAGCTTCCGCCAAATTTTACAACCTTCATAAGGACTCCTCAAGTAAGTATTTTATACGATTATAGCAGAAAGAGGGGCATTTTTCAATGAAGAAAATAACTTCCTATTATAATAGAAGAAAACACTAACTTATTTTGAAAAGCGATAACAGTTTAAAAGTAAGAGAGTCAAATTTTACTCAGACTCATAAATGATGGGTAAATAATCAGCTGAGACACTTTCCTTTAGTTTTTCCTTGCCTCTTTATCCAAAAAAAGGTATACTTTGATGATAAAACAATTTTATTGCCTTATAAAAGAAAAGGAGAAGCTATGAATCATATCTTATATCAGATCGTAGATGATCTTGCTATCATCACTTTGAATCGTCCCGAAGTGGCAAATGGTTTCCATATCCCAATGTGTGAGGAAATTTTAGAAGCTTTGACCCTAGCAGAGCAGGATCAAGCTGTGCAGTTCATCTTGATTAATGCGAATGGGAAGGTCTTTTCAGTTGGGGGAGACTTGGTTGAGATGAAACGAGCAGTAGACGAAGATGATATCCCATCTTTGAATAAGATTGCAGAATTAGTCAATACAATTTCTTTTAAAATCAAGCAAATTCCAAAACCTGTTTTGATGGAGGTAGATGGAGCGGTCGCTGGTGCTGCAGCAAATATGGCAGTAGCAGTTGATTTCTGTTTAGCGACTGACAAGGCAAAATTCATTCAAGCCTTTGTTGGAGTTGGATTGGCGCCAGACGCTGGTGGGATTCATCTCTTGAGTCGTAGTATCGGGGTAACACGGGCTGCACAACTTGCTATGACAGGTGAAGCTTTGACTGCTGAAAAAGCGCTAGAATGGGGCGTGGTATACCGTGTTTGTGAAGTTGACAAATTAGAAAAAACAAGAGAACAAGTTCTGAAAAAATTAAGAAGAGGTTCAGCAAACTCATACGCAGCGATTAAAAAGTTAGTTTGGGAAAGTCAATTTAAGGATTGGCAGAATTATGCTGAATTAGAATTGAAATTACAAGAATCGTTATCTTTAACTGAAGATTTTAAAGAAGGAGTTCGAGCGCATTCTGAAAGAAGAAGACCAAAATTTTCAGGAAAATAAAAAAATACTTGCATAATTTTTTGAAGTTTGTTATACTTTTTCTATCAAATGCTTTGATTGTGAAAGTTTTTTAGAGGGAGGGAAACGATTTGGACTACCAACAAGTAAATGATTATCTAACATCTATTTTTAATAATGTCCTTGTGATCGAGGAGGTTAGCTTACGAGGTAGTCGATTCAAAGACATCTCCATCAAAGAAATGCACACGATTGATGTGATTGGGAAGTTCCCGGAGGCAACACCAAGCAAGGTTTCAAAGGAACTGATGGTAACTCTTGGAACGGTTACAACTAGCTTGAATAACCTGGAAAGAAAAGGTTATATTGAGCGTATTCGTTCTGATCAGGATAGACGTGTAGTGTATCTGCATTTGACAAAGCAAGGTCGTTTGGTTCACCGTCTTCATAAACGATTCCACAAGGCTATGGTCGAAAAAATCATCGATGGCATGAGCCCTGAGGAAAAAGAAGTCATGGGCAGAGGCTTAACGAACCTTTATCAATTTTTGGAGGATTTGAAATAATGGCTTTTGCAAAAATAAGCCAGGTTGCTCATTATGTTCCAGAGCAAGTGGTCACTAATCATGACTTAGCCCAAATAATGGACACAAACGATGAGTGGATTTCAAGTCGGACAGGAATTAAACAAAGACATATCTCAAAAACAGAGTCTACAAGTGATTTGGCGACAGAAGTAGCTAAGAGCTTGTTGGCTAAAGGGAGCTTAACAGCGGATCAGATTGATTTTATTATTGTAGCGACGATTACTCCAGACTCGATGATGCCTTCCACAGCAGCTCGAGTTCAGGCAAATATCGGAGCGCATAGAGCTTTCGCCTTTGATCTGACAGCAGCTTGCAGTGGCTTTGTATTTGCTCTCTCAACTGCAGAAAAGTTTTTAAGTTCTGGACAGTTAAAAAAAGGGATTGTTATCGGGGCTGAGACCTTATCCAAGGCAGTTGATTGGTCAGATCGTTCGACAGCTGTTCTCTTTGGAGATGGTGCTGGTGGGGTTCTCTTGGAAACGAGCGAAACACGGCACTTCCTTGTGGAAAGTCTCTATACAGATGGCTCTCGGAGCGAGTGTTTGACCTATGGTCAAACGGCTTTGGCTTCTCCTTTCTCGGAACAAGAAGTAGTTCCTGCTTTTTTGAAAATGGATGGACGAGCAGTTTTTGATTTTGCAAATCGTGATGTTGCTAGGTCGATCAAAGAAACCATTGAAAATGGTCCAATCGCAGCATCGGAATTGGATTATCTCCTGCTTCATCAGGCAAATATCCGCATTTTGGATAAGATGGCTAAGAAGATCGGTGTTGACCGAGACAAACTTCCTGCCAATATGATGGAGTATGGAAATACCAGTGCAGCAAGTATCCCGATTTTGCTCTCAGAGTGTGTGGAGAATGGTATGATTCGTTTAGATGGTAGCCAGACGATTCTCCTATCAGGCTTCGGTGGAGGTTTGACATGGGGCACACTCATTCTTACAATCTAGGTAATCATGTGGTAAACACATAGTTATAAATTTTTTATATTTTAAAGGAGTCCTATCATGGCAGTATTTGAAAAAGTACAAGAAATTATCGTTGAAGAACTTGGGAAAGACGCATCAGAAGTAACACTTGAATCAACTTTTGATGATTTGGATGCAGATTCATTGGACTTGTTCCAAGTAATCTCTGAAATCGAAGATGCTTTCGATATCCAAATCGAAGCAGAAGATAATTTGAAAACAGTTGGTGACTTGGTTGCCTACGTTGAAGAGCAAACAAAATAATTAACATATTACTAGAAGGAGTTGGGGAGACCCACTCCCTCTTGTTTAGGTAATAGTTTGAAACTCAAATGATAAACTCATCGAACTATTACGTAAGCAAGGAATGATGGAGGCACTATGAAAACACGTATTACAGAATTATTGAACATTGATTATCCTATTTTTCAAGGAGGAATGGCCTGGGTTGCAGACGGTGACTTGGCTGGTGCAGTATCAAAAGCTGGTGGTCTAGGGATCATTGGTGGTGGGAATGCACCTAAAGAGGTCGTAAAGGCTAATATCGATAAAATCAAATCACTTACGGACAAACCTTTTGGTGTCAACATCATGCTCTTGTCACCTTTTGTAGAAGACATCGTTGATCTCGTGATTGAAGAAGGAGTCAAGGTGGTTACAACTGGTGCAGGAAATCCAAGTAAATACATGACTCGTTTCCATGATGCAGGAATTACAGTTATCCCTGTTGTTCCAAGTGTTGCTTTGGCAAAACGCATGGAAAAAATTGGTGCAGATGCAGTTATTGCAGAAGGAATGGAAGCCGGTGGACATATTGGTAAATTAACAACCATGACCTTGGTTCGCCAAGTTGCTGCAGCTGTTTCAATTCCGGTTATCGCAGCTGGAGGAATTGCCGACGGTGAAGGTGTCGCTGCAGGCTTTATGCTTGGTGCTGAGGCCGTTCAAGTTGGTACGCGTTTCGTAGTAGCTAAGGAATCTAACGCCCATCCAAAATACAAGGAAAAAATCTTAAAAGCGCGTGATATCGATACGACTATTTCCGCTCAACACTTTGGACATGCTGTTCGTGCCATTAAAAATCAGTTGACACGTGACTTTGAGCAGGCTGAAAAAGATGCCTTTAAACAAGAAAATCCAGATTTAGAAATCTTTGAACAAATGGGAGCTGGTGCTCTTGCTAAAGCCGTTGTTCATGGAGATGTAGAAGGTGGATCCGTCATGGCAGGTCAGATCGCTGGTTTGGTTTCTAAAGAGGAAACTGTCGAAGAAATCCTAAAAGATCTATACTATGGCGCAGCCAAGAAAATTCAAGAAGAAGCCTCTCGTTGGGCAGGAGTTGTAAGAAATGACTAAAACAGCCTTT
>CAURRB010000087.1:0-4667 GCA_963527085.1 Streptococcus oralis | reverse complement strand
CCAAGTTCACGAACCCCTTCACCAAGCTTGATGTCGGTACCACGACCGGCCATGTTGGTTGCGATGGTAACTGCACCACGTTGACCAGCGTTCATGATGATTTGCGCTTCTCTGTAGTGGTTCTTCGCATTCAAGACTTCGTGAGGAACACCTGCTGCTACCAATTTCTTAGAAAGGAAGTCACTCGTTTCAACGGCAACTGTACCTACCAAGACCGGCTGACCTTTTTGGTAACGAGCTTTTACATCTTCAACTACAGCCTTAAATTTCGCATCAAGACTTGCATAGAGAAGGTCTGAGTGGTCGATACGTTGAATTGGACGGTTGGTTGGGATTGGGATAACACGAATGTTGTAGATTTCGCGGAATTCTTCTTCTTCTGTTTTACCAGTACCTGTCATACCTGCCAATTTCTTATACATACGGAAGAGGTTTTGGTAGGTAATAGAAGCTGAAGTCTTGGTCTCATCTTGGATTGGCACACCTTCTTTTGCTTCAATCGCTTGGTGCAAACCATCAGAGTAACGACGACCTTCCATGGTACGACCTGTAAATTGGTCGACAATCAAGATTTCCTGCTCTTCACTAACCACATAGTCGATATCGAGAATCATGATATAGTTGGCACGGAGGGCATTGTCAATAAAGTGAGTAAGAGCTACATTTTCAATGTCGTAGAGATTTTCTAGTTTGAAGTAGCTTTCTGCCTTGTCAATACCAGAGTCTGACAAACCGATCGTCTTAGACTGAACGTCAATGATATAGTCATCCTTGTCCAAAGATTTCACGAAGTGGTCCGCCATATGGTAGAGTTGGCTTGTTTCAACTGCGTTGGCACCTGAAACGATCAATGGTGTACGAGCTTCGTCGATCAAAATTGAGTCAACCTCATCGACCAAGGCATAATTGAGTGGACGTTGCACCATGTTTTCTGCACGAACGACCATGTTATCACGAAGGTAGTCGAAACCAATCTCTGAGTTGGTTGAGTAGGTAATATCACAAAGGTAAGCCTCTTTTTTCTCCATTGGAGATTTAGCTGCCAAGTTAATCCCTACTGACAGACCGAGCCATGAGTACAATTCACCCATTTCAGTCGCGTCACGTTCTGTTAGGTATTCGTTGACTGTAACTACGTGAACCCCTTTACCTGCAAGGGCATTGAGGTACACTGGCATAGTCGCTGTCAAGGTCTTCCCTTCACCAGTACGCATCTCTGGAACGTCACCATGGTGAAGAACAATCCCACCCATGACCTGAACCTTATAAGGGAAGAGCCCAAGGACACGTTTTGCAGCTTCACGAACTACTGCAAAAGCCTCATATAGCAATGAATCAAGTGATTCACCCTTGTTGTATCGTTCTTTAAATTCGTCAGTTTTCGCTTTTAGTTCTTCGTCTGACATTGCAGCCATTTGGCTCTCATAGTTAAGAACCTTATCAGCCATCTTTTCCAGACGACGAAGTTCTCCTTTATCATTTTCAATAATCGTTTTTAAAATATTAGCCATGATTTTCCTTACTTTTTATTCTGAATATTTTAGAATGTTCTTTTAATTTTAGCATATTTACCATTATTTTTCAAGAAAGAATCCTTAATTTACAACGGAAAAGGCCAGCTGAAATTCAGTTTTTTTTGCATCAATCTTCTGTGGCTACCTTTTTGTTTTTTGTTCGAGATGCATGCTTGATGATCCAAGCACAACTTGGACTTAGCTCCTCCTTTTGCCAAGTTTGAAGTATCTTTTCAAACTTATCAGGATCTTCCTTATACAAATCATTTAGATTATTGGCTACACTTTTTTGAATAGACTTATCTCTATCATCCTTTAGATTGGTCAAAATAGTGGTGAAATCCTCAAGATAATCTAATACCACGGTTTGTCTCTTAGCCCAAGGCAGACGGATACGCATGCACTCGCTGGCAAGTCTACGAACGCGCAAATTTTCATCCTGACTCCATTCTATCAGCAAAGCCATTGTATCCTTAGGATAGCGAGCCAGCAAAGGTCTCATAGAAAATTCTCCAGTAAATCGCTTGGTTAGTTCCTTACTAAAGGCCGCGCTCAATTCAAATTCCTTGTCCCCATATAGCTCTACATATTTTCCGATTGGCCAAAGCCAATATCCTTCTGAGAACATACCTAAACCACCCTCTAACTCAGGACCCAAAATTTTCTCAAAAACCTTGAGAGAGTTCTGATAAGATAGGGGAAGGCAATCTTTGATACTTTTAGCCAAGAGTTCTTGACGCTGGCTAAACTCCAACTCTTCCAAGTCTTTTTCTACCAACAACCTAAACTTTCGCTCATCAAATGCAGGGGACGCTTCTTTCAACCGTCGACTCAAATCCCTAGCATAAGCCAAGTCATAATAATCTTTTACTTTTTTAGCCATTTTTTAAATCCCTTAATCTTCTTTTTACGGGACTTATTATATCATACAGACAGCCCGTCAACAAAATTATTTTCATATCTCCAACTATTTTAACAAGGAAGAAAAAAGGACTAGAAGCTAGTCTAGTCCTTCATTTGTTAATGTTTAATTTCCCAAGAATGCAGGCAATATCCCAAAATACCAAAAGAGATTGATCCAGAAGGCCAAGCAAAGGATGATGCCAAAGATGAGAAGACTGAATTTTTTAATCAGCACGGAGTATAGGATAGATAAAACACCAAAAACCACAAAGAGTTTTCTCATAACGAAATAATATACTGAAACTCCTCCTATTTGCCAATCCCAAGGAAGGAAAAACATGAGGAACCAGAGAAGGCAAATCGTAAAGATATATCTCTTGTAGTGCGCTTCAAGAAAGGCTTTTGTTTTCTCCATAGCAAACCTCCATTTCAGTCACTGTCTCTTCCCTTTTATTATACCAAAAAAACCTGGAAAAAGCTTTCCAGGTTCGGTTTGAAATCACTAGTCATACTAGAGAAATTCCTTTATTCATAGGCTGATTCACTTTATTGACTTGATGAAGATGTTCCAAAATCGACCTTAGGAACTGTCTTGGCTTCTTCTGTTTCTTTAAAGGTTTCAGCTTCTTTAAAGTTCATCATATTCGCAAAAAGCACAGTTGGAAAACTTCTCAACTTTTGATTGTACTCGGCTGCGACTTTATTATAATCCTTGCGTGCTACAAAGATACGATTTTCACTTCCTGAAAGTTCCACCATTAGTTGCTCAACATTTTGATTGCTCTTGAGTTCTGGATAATTCTCCGTCAAGGAAATCAAGCGGGAAAGAGCTGAGCTCAACTCTCCCTGAGCCTTTTGGTTTTCTTCCGAAGTTACTGAGCTACTACCGATTTTAGCTCTAGCATCAGCAATCTTGGTAAAGACTTCGGTTTCATGATTCATTTGTCCTTTAACGGACTCCACCAAGTTACCAATCAAGTCCGAACGACGTTGGAGGGCTGTCGAGACATCAGCCTGAGCCTGCTCCACCTTAGTCTGTTCACCAACCAGACCATTATAGGTCGTCACTGCGGAACAACTTCCCAGAATTAGTAGTCCAAAGAAAATCGCCGCTATTGAGAGAATTACTTTATTTTGTTTCATATCAAAACCTTAACACTTTCTTTTATCAACTTTTCTGAGAAAATACTCAGATTTTAAATCAATTTCCCAAACTTTGTTTTTATTTTTAATTAAGGAGTGAACTCTTGCAAAGGAATCACCTTACTGCATGGAGAATTTAGTTTGAGTAATATATGATCACTCACCAGTCATCAGACGAACCGCCGCCATCGAAGCCACCGCCGTCCCAGCCACCAGATGAGTCGGAGCCTGAGTCAGACCAAGAGGATCCTGAATCTGATGAGTCACCGCCCCACCAGCCACCGCCAGAATCATCTCCACGAGAACCGCCACCACGACCTCCAGATATAAATCCGATAATCATCACGATGAAGTAAATGAGAATTCCAAATCCGATAACTCCGTCGCTCGAACTGCTTTTTCGATGACGTCTCGAAGAACTGCTCTCACCAGCATACCTTTCAAGTTCCCTTAAGCGACTAGAGTTGGTGGTATAGTCGTAACTACTTTTAGAACTTGAAGCAGTCGTACTCGATCCACTATAAAACATGTAGTTTAGATTGTTTGCTATAGAAAGAACTCCATTGCTGTAGTCTCCCTTTTGAAAGTAAGGTCGTGCTGTTTTCAAAAATCTATTGGTCTGATAGTCTGTGATCTTACTGGCCACATTATTACTGGTTTCAATCCGTGATTTTCTATCCTCAACAGCGACTACAATCAAGGCGCCGTTGTTGTCTCCCGAGTAGCCAATCTTCCAAGCTCTAGCTGTTTCGTTGGCTACAGTTTCGATTGTTTCTCCATCTAGGCTTTTCACAACGTAAACGCCCATCTGGAATTTTTCTGCTTTTTGACTATTTACCTTATTCAATCCCCGAATCAGACGAATAGTCTCATCCGTTAAATAATGATCCGGGTCATAGATCCCGTACTCAGGTTTTTCAGGTGCTGTGAATGCTGACAAGAAGAGAAAGACCATCAGCAACCCAAGCAAGCGAACCAACAAACTATGTTTAAATAATCTGCTTTTTTTCATAATAACCTCCCTGATAAAGGAAAATTGATTTAAGGAATTATAGCATTTTGATTTTTACAAAGAAAGTGCATTTTCATTACAAATAGATTACAAAA
>CAURRB010000086.1:0-4730 GCA_963527085.1 Streptococcus oralis | reverse complement strand
CGAACCAAACCTGAAAGGGTACGAAGAATGGTTGTTTTACCAGCACCATTGGCACCTATCAAGGAAACAACTTCACCTTCATTAACCTCGAAACTTACATCACGAACTGCTTGGATCATACCGTAATGCACAGAGAGGTTTTCAACTTTTAACATAGACATTAGGCTTCACCTCCTAGATAAGCTTCGATAACGCGTTTGTTGTTCTTGATCTCATCCGGAGTCCCATGAGCAATCAACCGACCATATTCAAGAACATAGATACGCTCAGTGACTTCCATAACCAAATTCATGTCGTGTTCGATGAGCATGATGGTAATTTTAAATTCATCTTTGATACGACGGATCAATTCTGTCAATTCAGCTGTTTCTTGTGGATTCATACCAGCTGCAGGTTCATCCAAAAAGAGGATTTTAGGTTCAGTTGCCAGAGCACGAACAATTTCTAATCGACGTTGTTGACCATAGGCCAGATTCTTGGCAAGAGTATCTGCATCACCATCCAAATCAAAGATCTTCAGTAAGTCCAAAGCTTTGCTTTTTAATTCTTCCTCGTTCTTATAAAAAGCTGGTAGGCGTAGGAAGCTCGCAAGGACATGTTGTTTATGATGATTGCTAAATGCAATCAAAACATTTTCCAAAACTGTCAAGTCCTTGAACAAACGAATATTTTGGAAAGTACGACTGAGTCCAAGTGAAGCAATCTTATAGGGAGTTTTCCCATTTAGGAGGTGACCATCTAGCGTCACAGTACCCTCGCTTGGTTCATAAACACCAGTCAAGAGATTGAAAAGGGTTGTTTTACCAGCCCCGTTTGGTCCGATCAAACCAACCAATTCTCCCTCGTTCAATTCAAGAGTGACATCTCCAACAGCTGTTAGACCGCCAAAATGTTTGGTTAACTGTTTAACTTCAAGTAGTGCCATTAGTTTTGTCCCTCCTTCTTCGATTTTTTAAAGAAACGTGATAGACTTAATTCCCATGTCCCAAGGAGTCCACCTGGTCTGAAAATCATGACCAATACAAGAGCCAAAGCGTAGATAATCATACGTACGCTAGCTACATCTTGAAGGAGCATATTTAAAATTCCTAAAACAATCGCTGAAACGATGGTACCAGTAATCGATCCAAGTCCACCAAATACAACGATAATCAACACGTTGATGGAATTAATAAAGGTGTAGTCTTTTGGGACAACAGAACCGATAAAACCGGCCTGAAGTGAACCAGCAATACTTGCTGTAATGGCTCCAAAGACAAAAGCAATAATCTTGATCTTTGTAGTGTTTACCCCAACGGATTCTGCAGCAATCTCATCCTCACGAACAGATAGAGTAGAGCGTCCAATTGGACTACGTAAGAAGTTGAGAGTTGCAATAGTTGTGATCACCACAAATAGATAAACCATTTGCCAGTTGGTAAAGTTTGGAATACCCAAGATACCAGCGGCACCGTTGGTCAAACTTCCACCATTAATGATAAAGATACGAATGATTTCTGAAACACCTAGTGTCGCAACAGCCAGGTAGTCACCCTTTAAACGGAGTGTTGGAATCCCAACGAGCAAAGCGACTGCACCAGAAATCAAGGCACCCAAAACCATTGCTCCAAAGAAGGCACCATAGGTTGGTGATTTTGAACCAATAATCGCTGCTGCATAAGCCCCAATCGCCATAAAACCTGCATGACCAAGTGAGAATTGTCCTGAAAAACCAACGATTAAGTTCAAACCTACTGCAAGGATGATATTAATCCCAATTTGTTCTAAAATTTGGACATGGAATAGATTGAGAACACCAGCAGAAACCAGTACATTAATCAATCCATAACCCGCTAACAGAAGGAATAACCAGAGAATATTTACTTTAAGATTTGTCTTCATTGTCTACACCTTCTCTTTCACATTCTTACCAAGGATACCTGCAGGTCGAACAATCAGAATCAAAAGCAAGATTCCATATACGATAGCATCACGGAAATCAGACATACCGAAGGCAGTAGCAAATGTTTCCAACAAGCCGATCACAAATCCCCCTAGAGCTGCACCAGGAATAATCCCGATACCACCCAGTACGGCCGCAACGAATGATTTTAGACCTGGAGTCACACCCATCAAAGGTTCCAGAGAGTTGTAGTAAAGGGCAATGAGGACACCTGCTGCACCAGCAAGAGCTGAACCCAAAGCAAAGGTAAAGCTGATTGTGCGATTTACATTAATTCCCATCAATTGAGCTGCGTCACTGTCAACTGATACCGCACGCATGGCTTTCCCCATTTTTGTTTTTTGGACGATCAATTGCAATAAAACCATCAAGAGTACAGAAACTGCTAAAATCATCAATTGAACATTTGTCAAGCTAATTGGTCCCAAGTCAAAGCGGACTGTTTCAATTGCTTGAGGAAAGGCACGAGTATTGGCACCTACTAAATAAACCATTCCGTATTCCAGTAGGAAAGAGACTCCGATGGCAGTAATCAATACAGCAATACGTGTAGAGTGTCGCAAAGGACGGTAGGCAAGAAACTCAATCACAACACCAAGTAGTGCAGTTCCAGCCATTGAAATAATTAAAGCTAAAAAGAAATCCATTTGGAAAGAATTAATCAAAAAGTAACCAATAAAGGCACCCATCATGTAAATATCGCCATGGGCGAAGTTGATGAGTTTGATAATTCCATAAACCATGGTATAACCCAGAGCTAAAAGTGCATAAACACTACCCAGAATTAGACCATTCACAAGTTGTTGGAGCATAGCATTCACTCTTTTCTATCGTAATTTTTTAGAAAATTTCATTATTTTCACAAGTTCATAAACACCGAAACAGGGAGTGAGTCAAAGGCTCATTCCCCATTTCAATTACTATTCTAATGTTATGGTTTTACAACTTCTGCTTCTTCAACTTTACCATTGTTCATGGTCATCATGTAAGCAGTTTTCACTGTATTGTGGTCAGCATCAAAGCTTGTTTGACCAGTTACACCATCAAAATCTTTGGTTTTAGCAAGGTTGTCCTTGATTTCACCTGAGTTTTTAGCACCTTTTGCAGCATTGGCTACTAGGTAAACTGAGTCATAGGCCAAAGCTGAGAATGTTGAAGGCTCTTCGTTGTATTTAGCACGGTATGCTTCAAGGAAAGCTTTAGCTTTTGCAGAAACATCAACTGTAGTTGAGAATCCTGAGATGAAGTAAATGTTTGATGCTCTTTCAGCAGTTGCTTGTTGAACAAATTCTTCACCGTTAAATCCATCACCACCAACGATTGGTTTATCAATTCCCATACCACGAGCTTGGTTTACAATTTTACCAGCTTCTGTGTAGTAACCTGGAACAACGATAGCGTCAAACTCTTTCCCTTTCATTTTAGTAAGGGCTGCTTGGAAGTCAGTATCACCTGCTACAAACGTTTCATCTGCTACAATCTCACCCTTGTAGGCTTCGCGGAAAGATTTAGCAATACCTTTAGCATAGTCACTAGCATTGTCAGTATAAAGAACAACCTTCTTAGCATTCAATTTGTTTGTTACATAGTTAGAAATAATCTTCCCTTGGAAGCTATCTTGGAATGTTCCGATAAATAGGTAATCTTGACCTTTAGTCAAACCGTCTTGAGTAGCACTTGGTGAAATCAATGGCACTCCAGCTTTAGTAGCATTAGGTACGGCTGCAGCAGTTGCACCAGATGTCGCAGGTCCTACAATAGCTGCTACTTTTGATTGGGTAACAAGATTTGTTGTAACAGAAGCTGCTTCAGCAGTTTCTGACTTGTTGTCTTTGTCTACAACTTCGATTTGTTTTCCATCAATTCCACCTGCAGCGTTGATTTCGTCTACAGCAAGTTGGGCACCTTTTTGTTCAGCTGTACCGTAAGCTGCCACAGCACCTGTCTCTTCAAAGTTAAAACCGATCTTAATTGTTTTTTCGTCTACTGGATTTCCAGTTGTGTTTGACGCTCCTGACTTGACCTCTCCACAGGCAGCAAGAAGAGCCACACTAGCAAGAGCCACAAAAGATAGGGCAAATTTTTTCTTCATTTTTAATCTCCTTATAGTTGTTTCAAAAATTGTATGTTAAGAATATACCGAATTATCAGAAAATTGTCAATGTATTTGTTTAACTTTTTAAATGATAACGTTTTCTTAGTTACGATAGAGATTGCCAACGAAGGGAGTTTCTAGCTCTTGAATATGGCAACGTCTAATTTTCTTGATATATCTTTCCTTACCTAATCTCTCAACTAAGTCATCTAACTCCACAGTTGGAACATAGAGCTGCAAGTAACGATGTTTTTTGGAATGGTAACAGATATCACCGTATTCCTGAAGTTTTTTTGCATCTCGATTATAGTAGAGATAGATGATTAATCCTGATCGATTTGTTTTTTCAAACATGAGGAATCCTCTTTCTAAGAAATCTTCTCCTATTATACCAAAAAAAGCAAACTCCGTCGAGTTTGCTTTCTAGGTTGCTTAGCTTAACGAATTATTGGCCATGATTTCATCAATAAAGCCATATGCAAGTGTTTCTTGGGCACTCATCCAGTAATCACGTTCTGCATCTGCATGAATTTGCTCAACTGATTTACCAGAGTTATCTGCAAGGATTTTCTCCAAAGTCTTACGAGTTTTGAGCAAGTGCTCTGCAGCGATTGCCATATCGGTCTGTTGGGTACCACCACCTGTACCACCCATTGGTTGGTGAATCATGTACTCTGCATTTGGAAGCATGAA